>JAYVBB010000649.1:0-8073 GCA_043750715.1 Pseudomonadota bacterium
CGTCGAAGCCGACGTATTCGACGCAACGGTTCTTGCCTTCGCACACCGCCTGCACGCCGTTCGCCGAGCCTTCCCCGGTCGTGTCGTAGGTGGCGCGGGGCAGAAGGCCTTCGGTGCAACCGGCATCGGCGTCGAGCGTCACCGTCTCGTCGGTGCACGACAGCGGTCCCGCCCAGTTGGGCGCGGTCGACGTCGCGACGGGTATGCCTTCGTCGTTGCGCGAAATCACCAGCTCGCCCGTCTCGTCGACCGAGAAACGGCAATCCCGCGTCACCGGGTCCACCGAGCCGTTGACGATCTTGATCATGCCGCCGGCGTCGGCGTCTTCGTAGATCCGGCAGGCGACATTTTCTTGCGAGCTGTGCTCGCCGTTGTGTTTGCCTTTGCCGACGCAGAGGCCGGCGTATTTGAAATAGACGAGCTTGGCGTAGCCGCGTGTCGCGTCCTGGCCGAAGCTGCAACGAATCTGGCGCTCCGCCGTCCGCGAATCGGTGTCCGGGTCCTGCTCGAGGCAGGACACGAGCAGCAGTCCCGACAGGAGCCAGGCCGCGGGCCCCGCAATTTTCAAAACATCCTGCCGGCGCATAGGTTGATGAGCTCCCAGTTCGGTTTTTTGCCTTCCATCGCGGAGCGGTCTTTCAGCGACTGGATACGTTCGTCGACCTCCGCCGAGCGCGCCCCGCCGCGGCTGACGGAGTGGCGCGTCTTCGCCGCGAACGGCGCCGTGTATTCGCCGGCCTCGAGCGTCAGATACCAGCCTTGGCGGAAGCTCCACTGATGGCCGACGCGGAGGTCGAGCAGCATTGCGGTCGATTTTGCCTTCCCTTCGGCGGTTCCCGTGCCGAGGCGCTCGTGCTCTTCCCAGACGACGGTGGTCTGCCGGTACCCGAGGCCCGCCGTCCCGTAGAGCTCGGGCAGGAAAAAGTAGCGGGCGAAGAAGACGATCTGCTGGCGTTGCAGCTTGAGCGTCGAGACGCTCGTCATCGGTTCCTCGTCCATCGAATCGACGAGGTTCTCGGAGGCGGCCTGGAGGTCGGCTCCGAGCTGGAAATTCGGCGGCCGGTAGTTGGCGAAGGCTTCCAGACCCAAGGCATGCGGGTCGAAGAAGACGTGGCCGTAGCGCAACCCCACGCCCCACTTCTTCGTCGCGCGCACCTGGGGCGAGCCGAGCCGGGCCTCGCGGTCTTCGGGCTCCTCTTCCGGGGCCTCGTCCTTCGCCCAGACCTGGCCGGCGTTGTCCTTGCCGTCGTCGGCCCGGCCGGCGCCGGAAAAACCGAGAAAGCCGGATAACCCGAGAAATACCGCTAAGTGGCTGGTCGGAGGCTTGGCCATGGCGGAAATGGTACAACGAAATCTAAGTAAAATCAAATTGTTAGAGTCCAGCCTTGAGCCCCGGGGGCGACCGCCGAAAGAATCTATAACTACCCTACGGGGTTGGTCCAAAGGAGGTGTGCCATGGGTGACAGAAGCCCCAAAGACAAGAACAAGAAGAAGAAGCAGGACGACAAGCACGCGGACGAGCTCAATCGCCAGCGGCAGCAGCGTCAAAACCAGAACAAGCACGACCCGAACGGGCAGCAGCCGCTTCCCAAAGCCGGCTGACGGCCTAAGATAGACAAACCTTCACCGCCCTCCGCTCACCCGCGGGGGGCGGTTCGTTTTTGGGCCCGCAAAGTCCGGCCGAAACGGCGGTCTACGTAGCGGTTGCACATCGCCAAACGGGCGGGTAGGTTAGCCCGGATTCGGCGCCAGGGTCCCATAGTTAAATGGATATAACGGGTCTTTCCTAAAGATCAATTCTTGGTTCGATTCCAGGTGGGACCGCCACGCTCGCTGGCGCGAGCGCGAGAGTCGTAAGTAGATAGTCGAAATTGGACGCCGACCCGAAACCGCCAGCATGCGTCCTCGACTCTCGACTCTCGACTTTCCGGGCTCTTTCTTTCTAATTTCTACCTTTCCGAGGCTTTCGAATGATCCGCTTTCTGTTGCCCCTCGTCGTCCTCTTCTCGACGTCCGCCCTCGCCGCCGACTTCAAAGTCGGCCTGGTGCTCGACAAGGGCGGCAAGGACGACAAGTCCTTCAACGCGGCGGCCTTCAAAGGCAGCCAGGAAGCCCAGAAGGCCTTCAAGGGCGTGACCTTCAAGGTCCTCGAAGGCCGCGACGACAACTCGTCGGAGCCGATGCTGCGCTCGCTCGCGGAGAAAAAATTCGACCTCATCATCGCCGTCGGCTTCAGCCAGGGCGAAGCGGTGAAAAAAGTCGCCGCGCAGTTTCCCGACCGCAAATTCGTGATCATCGACTCCGAGGTGCAGGCCCCGAACGTCAGGTCGATCATGTTCGAAGAGCACCAGGGCTCGTTCGTCGTCGGTGCCATCGCGGCGCTGACCAGCAAGACCGGCAAGCTCGGTTTCATCGGCGGCATGGACATTCCGCTGATCCGCCGCTTCCAGCTCGGCTACGAGGCGGGAGCCAAGTTCGTGAACAAAGACGTCTCCGTGATGTCGAACTACGCCGGCGTCACCGGTGACGCCTGGAACAATCCGCCGAAAGGCAAGGAGCTCGCGCTCGCCCAGTACGGCGCCGGCGCCGACGTCATCTTCGCCGCCGCGGGCGCGACGGGCATGGGGTTGTTCGACGCAGCGGAAGAGAAGAAGAAGCTCGCGATCGGCGTCGACTCCAACCAGAACTGGGTCAAACCCGGCCGCGTGCTGACGAGCATGCTGAAGCGGGTCGACGTCGCCGTCTACAAAGTGACGGAAGAGGCGAAAGACGGCAAATTCGCCGCGGGCGTGACGCGTTACGGCCTGGAGTCGCAAGGCGTCGATTTCGCGCTCGACGAAAACAACAAAGCGCTGATCACCCCTGAGATCCTCGCCAAGGCGAACGACATCAAGGCGAAGATCATCGCGGGTCAGATCCTGGTCCCGGACTACTACAAAGAGCCGCATGGCAAATGAAGGGCCCTGGGCCGTCGAGCTGCGGAGCGTAAGCAAGAGCTTCGGCGATTGCGTCGCCAATCGGGACATCTCGCTCAAAGTGCGCCCCGGGACCGTGCACGCGTTGGTCGGAGAGAACGGCGCGGGCAAGTCGACTTGCATGAAGATGCTCTACGGCCTTTACCGGCCCGACGAGGGCGAGATCCTGGTCGGTGGCCTGCCCGTGCAGTTTCGGACGCCGCGCGACGCCATCGCGCGCCGGATCGGCATGGTGCACCAGCACTTCATGCTGGCCTACCCGCACACGGGCCTGGACAACATTCTGCTCGGCGCCGAGCCCGCCCGCCGCGGCTTCGGCTGGCTGCCCGCGACCTTCCGCCCCATCGACCGGCCGGCGGCGCTGGCCCGCGTCAAGGCACTGGCCGAGTCCTATCGCTTCCACGTCGACCTCACCAAACCGGTGCAGGGCTTGCCCGTCGGCGTCCAGCAGCGGCTCGAAATCCTGAAGCTCCTTTACCGGGACGTACAAGTCCTGATCCTCGACGAGCCGACCGCGGTGCTGACCCCCGCCGAGGTGCAGGACCTCCTGCACAACCTCAAACGCCTCAAGGCCGAGGGCAAGACGATCATCATCATCACGCACAAGCTGCGCGAGGTGCTCGCCTTCGCCGACGACGTCACGGTCATCCGCCGCGGCGAGGTCGTCGGCACCCTGCCCGTCAAGGATGCCACCGAGGCGTCGCTTGCCGCCATGATGGTGGGGCGTGCCGTCGAGCTCACGGCAAAAGTGCCGAAAGCCCCGCCGCTAAAGGCCGCGGCGCTGAAGCTCGAGAACGTCTGGCTGACGGAAGCCGGAGAAAAGCCCAAGCTCAAAAACGTCTCGTTCGAAGTCAAAGGCGGCGAGATCGTCGGCATCTGCGGGGTGGAAGGCAACGGCCAGTCGGAGCTGCTGGCTCTGTTGACGTCGCCCAAGGACCACTATCAGAGCGGCGAGCTGCGCATTCTCGACCGCGACGCGCGCGACCTGTCGTCGCGCCGCGTGCGCGCGCTCGGCGTCGGCATCGTCCCCGAAGACCGCCATCGCCAGGGTCTGCTGCTCGACTCCGACCTGTCGGCGAACTTCCTGCTCGGACTGCAGCGGGCGAAACCGTTCGTCAAAAACGGCCTGATTCAGACCAAAGAGCTGGCTAAGCGGCTCGTGCGTGCCATCGGCCGCTTCGACGTCCGCCCGGCGGATCCCGCGGCGCTGGCGCGCGGCCTGTCGGGAGGCAATCAACAGAAGCTCATCCTAGCCCGCGAGCTCGAGCTCGACCCCGCGCTCTTTCTCTGCGCCCAGCCGACGCGCGGCGTCGACGTCGGCTCGATCGAGTTCATCCACGAGCAGATCGTCGCAGCTCGCCAGCGCGGCGCGGCAGTGCTGCTGGTTTCTTCCGCTCTCGAAGAGATCCAGGCCCTGTCCGACCGTATCCTCGTCTTTTATGAAGGCGAGATCGTGCGCGAATTCCGGCGCGGCGAGGCCGACGAAAAGCGCCTGGGTAAATACATGGGAGGCGGTCGTGACTGAGCGGAAAGCCGCCCTCGCGCAAACGCTGCGCCCCGTGCTGGCCGCGGCGGTGGGCCTGGCTCTCGGCGTCGGCGTCACAGCCTTCGCCGGGGAAAATCCGCTCGACGTGTTCTTCGTCATCGTCAACGGCGCTTTCGGCTCTTCCTACGACCTCGGGCTGACCCTGTTCTATACGACGCCTTTGATTTTGACGGGCCTCGCCGTCGCCGTGCCGTTCCGCGCCGGCCTGTTCAACATCGGGGCGGAAGGCCAGCTGGTGATGGGAGCGCTGGGCGCCACCGTCGTCGGCGTCACGGCGAAAGACCTCGCGCCGTCGCTGGCGGTGCCGCTGGCTTTGCTCGCTGCTTTCGTCTTCGGCGCGGTCTGGGGCGCCATCCCGGGCTGGCTCAAGGCCCGCCGCGGCGGCCATGAGGTCATAAGCACGATCATGATGAACTTCATCGCGGCCGGGCTCACGAGCTACGTCGCCCTTTACCTGATTCCTTCCACCGACTCGCAGAATCCCGAGTCGGCGCGGATCGGTGCGGCCTTCATGATCAAACCGTGGGAATACTTCTCCGGCGCGCCGGTCGGACCGGCGCTGGTGTTGGCCGTCGTCCTCGCCATCCTCTTGCAGTTCTTCTTCAAGCGGACGACCAAGGGCTTCGAGTTGAAGGCCATCGGAGCCAACAAAGACGCCGCAGCGACGGCTGGCATCGACGCAGGCTGGGGCGAGATCTTCGCGCTGGCGCTGGCCGGCGGCATTGCTGGCCTGGTTGCGGCACCCGAGATCATGGGCAATTCCGGCCGTTTCAAGCTCGGCTTCTCGCCCGAGTACGGCTTCATCGGCATTCCCGTGGCGCTGCTCGCGCGCGCTCACCCGATCGGCATCCTCTTCAGCGCGCTGCTCTTCGGGGCGCTGCAGAAGGGGACGTCGGAGCTCGACCTCGAGACCAACTTCGTGACGCGCGACCTCGCGGCCATCATTCAGGCCATGGTCGTGCTCGCCGTCTCCGCCGAAGGCGGTCTGACGCTCTGGCTGAAGAAGAGGAGGAAACGCTGATGGACGCCCTCGTCGACTTTCTGTCTTCCACGCTGCGTCTCGCGACGCCGTTGATCTTCGCTGCGATGGGCGGCCTGCTCAGCGAACGCTCGGGGATCGTCAACATCGCCCTCGAAGGCAAGATGCTGGTCGGAGCCTTCTTTGGCGCGGCGATCGCCCACTTCACGGGATCGCCGTGGCTGGGGCTGCTCGCGGGCGGCGGCGCCGGAGCCGTCGTGGGGTTTCTTTACGGGTGGTTGGCGGTACCGTTGAAGGCGGACCAGATCGTCGCGGGCACCGGCATAAACATGCTGGCTTACGGGATTCCGCCGTTCGTTGCGAAAATTCTGTTCGACGTCACGGGATCCACCCCGGCGTTGGCCATCGACGAACGCTTTCACATCGCGCCCCTTTACCTCGCTCTCGCGGTCGCCGTGCTCTTGTGGCTGTGGCTCCGCCACAGCCGTTCCGGGTTGTGGTTGATGTTTGCGGGCGAGCATCCGGCGGCCCTTGCCGCGGCCGGGATCCGGGTCGCGCGGCTGCGCTGGACTGCCGTGGTGGCCGCAGGTTTGCTCGCGGGCATCGGCGGCGCGACGCTGTCGACGTTCCTGTCCTCGTCCTATTCCCGCAACATGACGGCGGGGAGGGGATTCATCGCCTTGGCCGCGCTCATCCTCGGGAAGTGGCGGCCGATCCCGGCGGTCCTCGCGTGCTTGCTCTTCGGGATGACCGATGCGGCGCAGATTCGCTTGCAGGGGATCGAAGTGGCGGGTCTCGGGAAAGTCCCGGTGCAGTTCATTCAGATCCTGCCGTATGTCGTGACTTTGGTGGTCTTGGCCGGCTTTGTGGGACGCGCCCGGGCGCCTTCGGCGCTCGGACGCGTGGAATGAGGTTTGCTTGAAAAGACAAAAAAATCCTGGAGCGGAAGGTCCAGGATTTTGTGCGTACCTTTTCAGAGCTCGGCGAAGGCCGCTACCTTGCCGATGTTGTTGCACTTGCGTCCCTGCGAGTCCGTGTATTTGATTCGCATGTAACCGTTCTCGCCCCAGCTGGTTCCCCAGCTGTTCCGCATGATCCATGCCTGATCGGTGTCATCCCAACCCTCGAGCGTCACCATGTGATTCGAGCTTCCCGATACGCAGCGGTTGAAGACGCCGCCGGAATACGCACCGAACGACCCGTTGACTTCCACGCTGATCGGACCGTACTTCAAAATGGCGGCTTTGAGCTCGTCGGTCGTCGGCTCGCGGTTTTCGTGGCCGACGTAGCTCCAGCGGACGATTTTTGCCGCTGCCGCGAGGCTGCTTTTGCAGCTGGTATTGCTGGCCCGGTATGGGTCGGAAGACTCATTCGGAAGGCCAGGATTCTTCAGGTAGTCGAAGGCGTCGAAGTAGCCGCCCGAGCAGTTGCCTGCTCCCGAGCAGGTGCTGACCAGCGTCTGTTCGGCCAGGTCCAGATTGCTGTGGCCGAACTTGATCATGTGCAGAGACTCGAGCACGGCCGTTACGGAGAACGCCCAGCAGCTGCCGCACCCGCCCTGATTGCGAATCGGCTGGAGGCCTCCCGAAACCATGCGTCGCCAGTCGAAGTCGGCCGGCATACGCGCTTCTTCCTCGTTGGTTGCGACGAAGCGCGCGTGCTCCTTCCAATCGAGCGGTCGTGCGAGGCCTGTGACGTTTTTGATGTCGCCGCCGGACGCGAGATAGCGAGTGACCCAGTTTTCCGCGACGTCGAAGGTCAAACCTTCGTCGAGAATTTCCTGCCGCATCGCACTGACGTCCCAATGAGCCGCTAGCGTTTTCGCATGCGCGACGTTCACGCCTGACGCCAACGCTACCATCGCGACCGCTTGCCCCAACTTCATGACGACCTCCGAAAATTGCAAACCAGGGTTGAATGGAAAAACTTGCGCGAACCTAAAGGCGGCGCCGACGTCTGGCAAATAAAAGGATGAACAATTGTTTTCGGTGAGTGCCTTGGCTGAACCTTTTTTTGAAAACTTGGCGCAACTCGGATACCAACTCGGCACCTAAACTCACACGGGAGAATTTTCTATGCGTAGACTGCTTCGGAATCTTGCAGCTAGCGCCGCCGCGATCGCTGCCTTTGCAGCGTGCGGGACGGAGCCGCAGCGTAGTGGCGCCGCGGAGGTAAAGACCGTCGACCTGGGTGTCGAACCCCGCAACCTCTCGCTCATGCAGAGCCAGGCACCGATCCGCGTACCGTCTCGCGGCCCGCGCGACGCGGTCGACGCGATGGCGTGGATGATCAATCAACGCCTTGTAGGTTGCACAGTCTACGTCGTCAGCGTCGGGGCTCCGGATGGCCAAGGGACCTTCCGCTACGACTTGAACGTCGCCTATCCCGACGGCAGCCGTGGGGCCACCACTTGGTACAAAACCTTCCAGGATGGTCAGGACGTCGAGGCGGAAGCCGGTCTTTGGTTGTCTTGGATTTGGTCGCTCTTTTTGGGATCGACACCGAGACGGATGTGGATCTCGACGGTTTCGTCGAACTTCGCGGTAGCGCAACGTTTAACGGTCGCAGTTGCT
>JAYVBB010000650.1:0-1546 GCA_043750715.1 Pseudomonadota bacterium
CCGTGGTTCGAGGGCGGCTTCGTCGACCTGAAAGTAAACAATTGGACGGGCAAAGTCACTTATGCCGGCGGCAACACCGCGCCGACCTGGGAAATGACCGACGGCTCGACGACCAAATCCGGGACGGTCAGCGACTACGCCCTGGCGAGCAACTCGTTAGCCCAAGCCGTGAAAAAATACGGCATCAAATTCAAGTAGCGTTCATTTCGCGGATCAAATCCGGCAGGTGCTGCACGGGAATGCCGACCGTCGAGAAGAGATCCAGCGAGTGGCGCGTCCGGTAGTCGAAGCCGTAGTAGACGCGCTTGACGTTGCCTAGATTGATCAGCCGTTTGGCGCACATGCTGCAAGGCATGTGCGTGACGAAGACGAACTTTTCCACCGAGCGCGGGCTGTCGCAATTGATGACGGCGTTTTCCTCGGAGTGCAGGCACCCGCAGTTGCCTTCCTCGTGCCGGTCGCAGGCGTTGGGGAGGCCGCTGGCGTTGCCGTTGTAGCCGACGGCCAGCACCTTGCGAAAGTCGGTGCTCGTGATCACCGTGCCGACCTTGAGCCGCATGCAGGTTGAGCGCTGCGCGAGGCTGTTGGCGAGGTTCAGGTAGATTTCCTCGAACGTCGGGCGATGCTTGTCCATTCAGCGTTTCCTCAGCCGGGTTTCGTGCAGGAGATCGGGACCTAGCGCCGTGGTTTTCACCGGACCGTCTCTTTCGAGAGTCGGGGACGCCGCGGAGAAATGCAAGGGTTCGCCGCCGTCCCCTAGGGTCAGCGGAGCCTGGAAGTGGTGGAGCTTCTGGACGGTCCCGGCGGCGAGAAAGGACTCATAGAGTCCGGCTCCGCCTTCGAGCAGCAGGCTCGTGACGCCCTCCAGGGCGAGAGCGTCGAGCAGTACGCGCGGCGTGAAACGGCCTTTGGCGTCGACCGGTAGCTCGAGGACTTTCGCGCCGCGGGCTTCCAGGGCCGCCTTCGAAGCAGCTCCCGGCGCCATCACCCAGATGACGGTCTCTGGCGCCGTCTTCAGGAGGTTCAAGCGGCTCAAGTCGACTTCCTTTAAGCCGGCGCCGCGGGGATCGAGCACGACGCGGCGGGGCATCCGTCCCGGGACTAGGGCATCGCGTGGATCGAGCGTCGGATCGTCCAAAAGGAGCGTCGTCCGGCCGATGACGATCGCGTCGTAGTAAGAACGGAGGAAGTGGCCGTAGGCGCGGGCCCGGGGTCCGGTCAGAAAGGCGCGCTGGTCGCCGCGCCGCGCCATGACGCCGTCGAGGCTCGTGGCGACTTTGAGGGCCACGAATGGCCGATGCTGCTCGAAATTCCAGAGGAAGACCTCGGCGAGCTCCCGGCAGGCCGGCTGCCACTCTTCGTCGTGGACGCACGCGACCTGCCGAGCCGCGAGGATCGCCGCGCCCTTGCCGTCGACCAAGGGATTGGGGTCGCGCACTCCATAGACGACGCGGGCGACGCCGCTTGCGGCGACGCGGGGAGCGCAGGGCGGCGTCCGGTTGTGATGAGCGCAGGGCTCGAGCGTGACGTAGAGGGTACCGCCTTT
>JAYVBB010000651.1:0-14132 GCA_043750715.1 Pseudomonadota bacterium
GGCGATGACGAGCTCGAGCGGAATGTTGGTGGGATCGCGGAAGCGGATCATGAGGTAGGCGTGGAGGCGGCCTTTATCGATGGCCATATGGAGAGACGCGGCATCGTCGACATAGACGCGAAGGCAGGTGGGAAGGCCGAGGGCCGTCGCTTCCTTCAGCACGGCGGCGTCGGCACTGGCGATCACGAGGCGAGGGCCGGCCAGGTGTTCGTGCGCCGCGATTTTCGCCAGCGTCGCGCGGTCGTCGACGTTCACGATTTTCAGGAACGTGTCGGGAATGATCCGGGCGAAGGCGTCGAGCGTCTCGGCGTGCAGCATGATCCCGCTGTACGCGGTGCGCAGCGCGCGCAGAAACAACGCGTCAGCGGCGTTCGGCGAATCGATGCCGAGGGTGTCGAACCAGATGCAGCGGTCGGCCTGCGCGTCGCGGGCCTCTTTCCTGGAAGCGAAGCGCTCGAGTTTTTGCTGCTCGCGCTTGGAGAACGGCAGGGTTTTGCCAGTGGCGGTTACGGAAGACATCAAACGGCTCCTTGTTGTTGTGAGACGACGGCGCCTACGGCGGTGCCGGTTGCTGTGGAGAAAGTGGAACGGACGCGCAGCGGAACGAGAAACTGCTTGGCGACGGCGACGCTGGCCGGGTGCAGGACTTTGGCGCCCGCCTTCGCCTTGGCAAGCATGTCGTCGTATGAGATCTGGTCGAGGCGACGGGCGGCCGCGTGCTGCATCGGATCCTCGGTGTAGACGCCGTCGACGTCGGTGTAGACTTCGCAGGACACGGCGCCGAGTGCGGCGGCCAAGGCGACCGCGGTCGTGTCGGAGCCCCCGCGGCCGAGCGTGGTCACCCGGCCGTCATCCGTGATTCCCTGGAATCCGGTCACGACCGCGATGGCGTCCCGCGCGAGACACTTTTGCACCGGGCGGCAGTCGATCTTGGTGATCGAGGCGTTGCCGAAGCGGTCGTCCGTGATGATGCCCGCCTGGGCTCCGGTGTAGGAGCGGGCCCGCATGCCCCGGGCGGTAAGAGCCAGGGCGAAGAGGCCGGCGGTCACCTGCTCGCCGGTCGCCAGGACGGCGTCGACCTCAGGACGACCAAGCATTTCAGGGGCTTTCATTCCTGCTGTGAGCTCGACCAGCCGATCGGTGGCTCCAGCCATGGCGCTGACGACCACGACGACGGGCGACCCTTTGAGGCGTTCCTCGACTACCAGCTCCGCCGCGAACGCCAGATGCGCCGGCGTCATCAGCGACGTCCCGCCGAACTTCATGACGACCGGGGCCTTCGCTTGGCGGTTTTTGTAGAGAAAAATCATCGGCACCCCCCCGTTTGCTGTCGAATGCCAAGCTAGAGCGTTCCGCCGCGAAACGACACGAACGCCTCCTCCGAACCGGTCCCAAACGATGATCGGATTTGCTCTGATTCCTAAGCGGCCGAATTAACGGGTGAATCAAGGTTTCCGTTCAGCGCCTGGAATTTGAGATGGAAGGCGTGTTCTGTTATGGTGAGGCGGAATTCGGGGAACGATTTTTTCTGGGGGAAAATATGCGTCAGATGGTGAACGGAATACTCGTGGCGGCGGTGCTCTTCGCTGCAGCTCCCGCACTGGCCGATGTGGTTCAGGCGCGGATCATCTACACGTTGCCTCATTCGGAGCAGACGGCCGGTCTCGACCGCTTCGATCTCAAGATGCGCGCTGCTGGCATCGACCAGGGCACGCTCTGGATGACTTATGAAGTCGCGCCGGATCTGCTCGGCAAAGAGGGCCGCTACATGACGATGTTCGGCAAGGTCGACCAGCCGGGCGACTTCGTCGATTTGTTCTGCGGCGAAACGAGCTCGGAAGCCAAGTGCGCGCGCTCGGGCGACCACCTGACCTGCTCGGTGAAGTTCCGCAACCTGACTCCCGACGCGGCCCAGGTCGAAAGCTACCTCCGCGCCAAATACGGAGAGAACGAGCAGCTGGCGGCCCGCCTGTTCGCCTCGCACATCTTCGGACTCGACGCGATCGGCACGTTGGACATCAAAGTCGACGGTCTCTGAGAAGCCAAAAAAACCCGCCGGAAGGCGGGTTTTTCGTTTCGCGGTCGCACGGGGCTCAGTTGAGGATCAGCTCGACGCCCGTGTTGTCGAACAGGCTGTGGTAGCGCTCGAGCTCGGCCGGCGCCAGGTCTTCGTCGATGTCGAGGACGGCGAGGCTTTCGAGGGCTTGCAGGCGTTTGAACACGGATTCGGAGACCGTTTTCACCTGGTTGCGGAAGACGTGGATGTTCTTCAGCTTCGGCGTGAGAGCCAGAAAGTCGTCCGGGTAGTTGCGCAGCGGCGTGTCGATGATGACGAGCGTTTCCAGGTTGTCCAGGCCAGTGAAGAGGCCTTCGATCAGGGACGTGTACGGGTTGCTGCGGATGTTCAGAATCTTGAGGTTGGTCAAGCCCGTGAAGTCGCCCGTCTTGAACGTCGTGATGCCCCGGTTCGACACGGCAATGCGCTGCAAGCTCAGCAGGTCGTCCGCGGTGATGTCGGCGCAGGTCTTTTGCGAGTGTTGGGCCAGGTTGATTTGCGAAACGATGGACTCGGCGACGGGCGCGGTGCGCTCGCAGACGGGGGCGATGGCCGCCGCGAAGGCGGGGGCGGCAGCGGCGAGCGAGCCGAGAGCCAGAATCAGACGAACGGATTTCATAGGACCTCCTAGATGACCGGAAAAGTCCGGCATGAAGGTCTTACGGCCGCGCGCCGAGGACTTACACGAACTTCACAGGACAACCGACGATCGGATTCCTTTCCGATCATTTGCGCGCGGCAGCGCGGTGAAGCGGCAGCAGCCTGCGCAGCAGATCCTGGCGGGCTTTGACCCAGCGCGGATCTTTCTTCATGCTTTCCGTGAGCTGGAAGGCGCCGATGGGCGTCGCATTCGAGTAAGCGAGCTCGACCGGGAAGGTGGCGTCGGCGAGAAATCCCCGGTCGTCCTTCTGAGCGTCGAGACGCGCTTTGAGAGTCCGCGCCGAGTCGCCGTTGTCGCTGACGAGCGACAGGTACCGGACGGTCAGCGGCGCGGCGAAGCTCGTGCCGTCGGCGACGTCGAGGAACTGGCGCGGCGCGCCGACGACGACCTTCTCTCCGAGCATCGTGTACGGGACGCAGGCCCCGCGATTGGAGAATTCGCTGAGCTTGCCGCCGATGTCGTGGCTACCGACGAGCACCGTGTTGGTTCCCGTCATGCAGTCGATCGAGTCCGCACCGGAGTCGACGGTGACGCCGTCGTTTCCGGAGGCTTGTACGGTCAGGGCCGCCGTCATCCTCGGCATCTGGGCGGCGCGGGCTTCGAATCGTTTCAGGTCGAGCGCCGCTTGGGTCGAGTAGTAGGCTTTGAGGTCGACGGCGGGGCAGCCCTCGGAGACGAGCAGCCGCTCCTGAATTTCCCGGGGTATCCGTCCGTAGCTCGCGTTGAAGACGTTCAAGCCGTAGGTAGCGCTCACGTCTTCGATCCCACGGTCGAAGTCGCTGAGCGGAGTCGCCGCATAGGCCGCAATGACGTCGGGGTCCTGGTGGGCGTCGACCCAGAGGTCGATGTCGGCTTGTTCGGGGCAGCTGGCATCAGCCAGGCTCAGGCTGCTCGCGCCGTTCAAATTCATCCGGAAGACGACGAGGCGGACGTCGGGGTTCGCGTAGAGAATCAGGCTCGCGGTGTTGGTGCCGTGATAGAGCAGCGAACGGTCGTAGCCGCCGAGCACGGTACGGAACTCGATCGCATCCGAAGTGTTGAGGTTCACCGCTTTGTCGCGGATCTCCGAGTTCCAGACGTCGCGCCGGTTTTCGAGGGCAAGCAGGTCGTTGCTGTATTCGAAGGTGACGCCTGGTTCCAGGCGGCAGGTGTTTTCGGGCTTCGCGTACTCGCTGATCAGATAGTCTTTGGTGTCCTGATCGGCGCTTGCGGGAGCCGCGTCGCCCGCCGTGTCGCAGGCGATGTCGTAGTCGGCCAGCACCCTGCCGTCGAACAGCGGCTGATTCAGGTCGAAGCCGTCGTCGATGATGCCGACGTTGAAGCGGCCGCTCGTCCCCGGGACGCGGACGTGCCCCGAGGCCACCGGCGCGATGAGGACTTCCTCGTCGTCATCGTCATCGTCTTTCTTCTTTTTGCCGCAGCCGGCAAGCGACGCCGCAGCGAAGGCGAGCGCACAAAAGACGGCGATTTTCCGAAGATTCCGCATACCAATGAGATCGGTCGAACCGGTCTCCGGCTTAATGGCCGCTAAGTACCGCCAACCATTCCATATTATCAGTCTGCGGGAACATGTCGAAGGGCTCGACCTGGCGGAGCGCGAACCCGGACTGGGTGAGCTCCTTAAGGTCGCGGGCGAGCGTCTCGACTTCGCAGGACACGTAAACGAAGCGGGCTTTCGGATTTTGCACGAGAAGCTCCCGGAGGTGCTTCCTCGTCGCGTCGGCGAGGCCGCGGCGGGACGGGTTCACCACGATGAGCTCGGGGGACTTCGCCCACGCCGGGATCAGGCGCGGGGAATCTTCCGCCCGCGTGGCGAGGAACTGGGCTTTTTCTTCGAGCTTGTTGCGGCGGGCGTTCTCGCCGGCGTCTTCGACGGCCTTGGCGTTTTCCTCGATGCCGAGAACGCGGTAGCCGAGGCGGGCGAGGATCAGCGAGATCTGGCCGGTGCCGCAGTAGAGATCCCAGGCGACGACGGGCGACGCCGTCTGGCCCGCGATCTGCTCGATCCGGCGGTAGAGCTGGATCGCTTGCCACGGATTGATCTGGAAGAACGAGGTCGGACCGATCTCGAAGTCGAGGTCGCAAACGCGCTCCCGCAGGCCTTCGGCGCCAGCGAGGCGTTGGGTCGTAGGCCCGAAGATGGCGTTGCCCTTCTCCGGGTTGACGTTCATGTGCGCGGAGTTGACCTTGTGGCCCTTGCGCTGGAGATTGGCGATGACGCGCTTCAGCTCGACCTTGAGCGGCTCGGTGACGACGAACGTCAGCATCAGCTCGCCGGTCAAGTGCGCGGCGCGGGCTGCGAGGTAGCGCAGCTGGCCGGTGTGGACCTTCTCGTCGTAAGGAGTAATGGTCGAGGCGTTGAGCTCGGCGCGGACGTCGCGCAGCAGCCGGCGGAGCGGCCAGGTATGCAGCGGGCAGTCGTCCATGTCGACGACGTCGTGGCTGCCCTGCTCGAACAGGCCGATCGCGAAGCGGTTCGCCGGCGCGTCGGCTTTGGCCGGACGCAGGATGCTACGGCCCTGGCGGACGGGGCGGACGGCGAGCTTGAACAGGCTCCGGTATTCGTAGGCGCGGGGCGAACGAGCGGGCGCGAGCAGGCGCGCCGAACCGAGGACGCCGGCGTCCTTCAAGACGGCGAGGCCCTTCAGGTGCTTTTCCGAAAGGCCCGTCTCGTAGTCGAGGTTGACGAATTTGCATGTGCCGCAGAGGGCTTTGATCGCGCAGGTCGGCTCGGACGACGCGGCGGTCTTCGGGGTCATGACGCGGCCCGGCTGCTCTCCGCGACGATAAACGTTACGCGGCAATACGGGGGCTTGGCGGGATTTGCGGAATCCTTGCCGGTTCATGCGGGGCCTTCATTTGTAAAAGAGCAGCGAAGCTTTAGGGCGCGGTATCTATCACGCCCGTCGAGCTTTGGGGAAGAGCAATTAAAGGATCAATAGATCCAATCGGTTAAATCTAGAGGCGGATGCGCTTTGACCGACTTTTGCGAGCGCCGGAAGACCTTTACGCCGAGGTTCTCGGTGTAGCGCTTCCAGGTCTTCCATTCTTCGCCCAGGGTGCGGACGGTGTAGGGGGTATTCGGCGACTTGGAGCCCTTGGAGAAGGTGTAGCCGCCGAAGAGGTAGGTGGCGGTGTGGCGGATCCACCGGAAGTCGACCGGCTTTTCCAGGTCCTCGGCGTCCGACTCCGGCACGTCGAAGAAGACCAGCATGTCGCCGTATTTCAACGGCAGCTTGTCCGGGTTCACTTCGTAGAAGTTCTCGCTCAGGACGCGCCACAGCTCGTCGTAGTTGATCATCGCGCGGTGATAGCCGGTCTCTTTCTTGACGTTGATCAGCGAGCTCGACGTCAGCTCGGGGCTCTGGAACGCCAGAGCCGCATGGAAGCAGTTCGGGCCGCGGTAGACGGTGAACTTCTTCACCATCTTGCGGGCGAACTCGGGCAGGAGCTGCGTGTTCACTTCGATCGCCAGGCCCTTCATGATGCGGGAGAGCAGCGCCGAGCGCTCCGCCTTCTTGAAAAAAGGCGAGACCTGCTTGATGAACTCGCGTCGCAGGATCTTGTCGGATTTGAGCGTGGCGGTGTCGATCGTAAGGTTGTGCTGGCTCTTGCTGTAGAGGTCCGAGAACGCGTCGTGGTCGACGAGGTCGAAGCCGTCTTTCTCGATCTCGACCGTTTTGGTCGGCAGGCCTTTTTTCGTCGGCTTGGCTTTCTTCATTTGCAGGCGCAGGTAGTCGGCGAACTGATCGACTTTGCCTTGCAGCGCGACCTTCTCCGCCATCTGCACGACTTGCGTCTCTTCGTCGTTGAGCAGCACGGTCAGCGGCTCGACCGTGTCGTCCTTCGGGGCTTCCGAAAGGCGCTTTTGCATCACCGCTTCCGACATTTTTACCGTCTCGAGGTCGTCTTTGACCGGTAGCGAGAGGGTCGTCGTGAATGAGGTAATGTCGAAATTGAAGGGTTTACGCTTGGTTTTGAACTGAGTTACGGCGCTCGCCTCTACCGCGCCAAACAGCGCTCCAGCGCATGCTCCTAGCGCTAGGTAAAAGCCCAAGCTTCTCCGGAAACCCATCTTGCCCTCGCCGATTGCGGCTGAAATACGACTAGTGAATCACTCGTTATCACTCATCTTTTCGGAATGTCGGGCCGGGGCTTTAGCTTCTGCCGAAGGAATCGACCGGTGGACGGCTAGGGGTTATAATGTAGAGGAACCCACACCATCCATACCCGCCTCTATCCAATCCCTTTCATTCGCTTCATTCCTTAGGGGGATCCATGCCAGTCATTTTGATCGCGGACGCCATCAAACCCAGTTTGGTGATGAGCTCCGAAGTCTTCAAAGACAAGATCACCGGTGCGACCATTCTCGTCGCCAGCTCGGGCAAGCAATGCCTCGAGATCTTGTCCCAGAGCAAACCCGACATGTGCGTGGTCGACTTCGACTTGCCTGACGTCGACGGCATCACGCTGATCCACGCCATGCGCAAAGCCTACAAGGGTCCGATCCTGCTCACTGCCTACCCCGACAAGGTCGTAGAGGAAGCGGTGAAGGCCGACCTTTTCGCTTACAACGACTCGGGCGCCTGGATCCCGAAGCCGGTCAAGTTCGACCTTCTCAGCGAGAAAATCGACCAATTCCTTCTCGACAAGCATCGCCTCGGTCGCCGCTTCGACGTGCTGCTCGACACGATGATCATCGGCAAGGGCGCCGGCCGCGGCAAGCGCGCACCGAAGGTCACGGGTCGGATCACGAACCTGAGCCTCGGCGGCGCGATGATCGAGCTCGACGAGCCGATGAGGGTGAAGAACGGCGAAGAAATGCTGATCGCACTGGACCTGCCGGAAGACGGCAAACCGCTCCGCGCCAAAATCGTCAAAGCCCCGCCTGCGCCGAAACTTCCCGCCAAGCGCGACGCCAAAGGCCGCCTCACCGCCGCCCCGAAGCCGAAGCTGCAGCCGAAGCACATTCCCGACGCGCGCGTGAAGTGCACCGTCGCCTGGGTCGATAAGAAATTCGTCAAAGCCGGCATCCAGTTCGCCAAGCTCACCGACAGCCAGAAGAAGGGGCTGGAAGAGCTCCTGCGCAACTCGACCCCGGTCTGATTCGCCTTTTCCTGATTCCTTAGTGAAAACCCAGCTTGGCCCCGGCCCGGCTGGGTTTTTTGCGCTGAAGAATAGCCCCCGGAGAGCCGATGCGAAGGCCAGAGGTACTCCCTAAGTGAGCGAAGAAAAAGACATGACCAAGCTGCAGCTTGAAATCGGCGGCAGCTTCTTCGAGCTGATCGAGTTCTCGCTGACGCGCAAAGTGCGCGGCAAGACCATCCGCGGCATCTACGGCGTTAACGTCGCCAAAGTGCGCGAAGTCGTGCGCATGCCCAAGATCAACACCCTGGCGTCCCGCGTCAAGGGCGTCGCCGGCGTCTTCGAGCTGCGCGGCATTCCGATTCCCGCCGTCAGCCTCAACATGGCGCTCGGCGACGAAAACACCGAGGTCGAAGCGGGCCAGCAGATCATCGTCACCGAATTCAGTCAAAAGCGCGCGGGCTTCATCGTCGACTCGACCCACCGCATCCGCCGCGTCGCGTGGGACAGGGTGCTGCCGCCTTCCGCCGATGCCGGCAGCTGCATCAACGGCATGACTCTCATCGAAGACAACGAATTCCTGTTCATCCTCGATCTCGAGAAGATTCTGATGAATCTCGAGTTCGGCGAAGAGTTCACCGCCCGCCAGACCAAGTCCATGATTGCGGCCGACGCTTGGACCCACGCCGGCCAGCCGATGCCCGGCAAGCCCGCCGCGCCGAAGGCGCCGTCGGGTCCCGTGATCCTGCTCGTCGACGACAGCCAGTTCATTCGCAACGGAGTCAAGCAAGCGATGGCCCGCGCCGGATACCGCGTGCTCGAAGCGGGCGACGGCCAGGAAGCTCTCGCCGTTCTGGAAAAAGGCCTCGCCGGTCAAGGTCCGACCATCGAGCTCGTCGTGACCGACGTCGAAATGCCGCGAATGGACGGCCTTTCGCTCACCAAGCGTATCAGGGAACACGCCGTCCTTTCCGCCATGCCGATTCTGCTGCACACGTCGCTTTCGGGGAAAGCCAACCAGGCCGCCGGCATCAGCGTCGGAGCCAACGGCTACGTCATCAAGAACGATTTCCGCTCCCTGTTCGAGCTGATGAAGGAAATCCTCGGCTCGGCACCCAATGCTCTTTCTGCTTAAACTGATCCTGCTCTCGGTCGTCGCCGCGGTGGCGCTGGCCGAGCTCTATCATCCGCTGCGTCCGGTGTTCGCTCCGACCTGGCTCGCCCCGGCCGTCGTGCATTCGGTGCTGGCGGTTTTCGTCCTTTTTCTGGCGCACCGCCGCGGCAAGCTTCGGGAGATTTTCCGCATCGATTCGCTGCTGCCTTTCCTTCCCGCGCTCGTCATTCTCGCGGGCGTGGGCATCATGATTCTCGCCAGCCGGCAAATGGGTGACCCCACCGCATCGACCGCGACTCTGCCCTGGGCTTGGATCCTGTGGATACCCGTGGTCGAAGAAATCGTCTTCCGCGCCGGCATCGGCGACGCCCTGCGCCGGACTTCCGGCTCGCTCCTTTGGGGGTCGTGGTTTTCGGCGGTGACCTTCGCTTTGGTGCATGCCGACCCGACGCTTGCCCGGACCCTCGCGGGGGAGGTTGGTTTGCCGCTCGGCCCGTTTCTCCTCGGTCTCTTATGTGAGGCGCTGTACGTCAAGACTGGGCGGCTGCTTCCGGTCATCCTGCTCCACGCCGTCTGCAACGCCACTGCCGCGCTGTTCGCGCTCGGGGACGCGCGCTGGCTCGATTGGCTGGGCTTTCTCTACTCGTGACGGTAGAATAGGATCATTCCATGGCTGACGATCAGGACCAAAACCCGCCGCAAACGCCGCCGCCGACGCTCGATCCGAAGGCCGAAGAGCGCATTCGCATGCTGGCCAAGGTCGTCTGCATCTGCAAAGGCATCAACCTCGGCCGCGTGCTGAAGGGCATGGAAGGCTGCGAAACGGTCCAGGACGTCAACCGCAAGGTCGGCACCGGCTCGGGCGGCTGCGCCGGCGAGCGCTGCGGCCCGCGCATCAAGGTTTTGCTGAAGAAAAAGCAGGAACAAAAGCAAGGGCGTCCTTGAGCGAGCCGACGCAGGCGATCGCCTGCGGGTGCTCCTTCGGCTCCTTCTTCGTCACGACCTGAATGCCTTTGATGCCCGCATTGACGGCGCAGGTGACGTCGTCGAACTTGTCGCCGACGAGAAAGCTCCGCGCGAGATCGATGCCGAGGCGCTTCACCGCGTCGTCGATCATGCCGGTCCTCGGTTTCCGACAAGGACAACCATCGTCTGGACCATGCGGACAGTAAAACACGTCGTCGAGCGGCGGCGCGCCCAGGCGGACGAGCTCGGTCCGTAGATGGTCGTGAAACGCCTCGACGTCGGCGACGCCGAATTTTCCGCGTGCGACGCCACTCTGATTGGAAATGACGACGAGCAGAAAGCCGCGACGCTTCAGCTCCTTCAACGCTTCCGGCACGCCAGGAAGAATCTGCAGGTCAGCGGCCTTGTACACGTAACCGCGGTCCTCGTTCAGGACGCCGTCCCGATCGAGGAACACCGCCGCCCTGGCCGCCTTAACTGCCACCACTCAGGACCTTGTCGTAGAGAAACACGCGGTCTTTTTCCGACACCGCATACTTCGCCACCTTGGTGTAGACCTTCCGGTAAAGCTCGGTGATCAGCACCGGATCCTCGCCGGATGCGACCGAGTAGTCGATCTGCTTCAGGAGCTGCTCGATGTCCCAGAAAAGCTTGATCGGCATCAGCAGCTCCACGGTCGGAGTGCGGGCGCCGGATTCCTCGAGCTTCTTCGAAGCGAGGAAAAGCTGTTTTCCACAAACGAGGAATTTGCGGATCAAAGGGCTTACCCCTTCTTCTTGCCGCCCGCCGCGGCCTTAGCTTTGGGCTTGGCCTTCGCTTCTTTTTCTTTGGCGGGCGCTTTTTCTTTGGCTGCGGCCTTTTTCGGCTCTTTGTCGGCCTTCTTCTCTTTCTTGTCGTCTTTCTTCTCGGCCTTCGGGGCCTTGTCCGCCGTAGCCTTGGCGGAGGCGGATTCCTTCGCGGGCTTCTCTTCGGCTTTCGCCTTCGCCTTCGGGGCCTCGACTTCGGCTTTCGCCTTGGCAGCCGGCGCGGCCTTTTCCTTCTTGGGGGTCTTCGGAGCGTCGTCGCCCGTGGCGGCTTCCATTTCCTTGTGCACGGTCTGGTAGAGACGCGGCCAAAGGGTGTGGTCTTTGCGGAGCCAGGCTTCGAAGAGCTTTCTCGCGGGACGGTTCACCAGCGCTTCCGCTCGGAAGTACTGGCTGAAGTCGCGCGGCTTCGTCATGTCTTGGAGTTTCTTGACGTGCTGCGGAAGGATGAGAAGCTCGGAGCCTCTGGCTCTGAGTACGATCGTCTCTTGCACCGGCAGAATCTCAACAGGTAACACGCGCTCTCACCTCGGAATAAATGTCGAAAGCCAGAAGAAACTTATACAGATATTGGTTGGGGAAGACTAGGACTTACCCATGGGAATTGGACCGGAAATCGACGATTGGGATATGGCCGCAATACGGCAGCTGGTGGCTATAGACCGTTATGAAATCAGGGGCTTCACGGAAGAGACGAGGCTGAAGTTCAATAGCCTGGTGGCGGTGAGGGTGTTTTGGCTTCGGGTGTGGGATGGAGGCCAGAAAGGCGAGGTTGAGATCGTGCATTGGGTAGTCGATGACGAATGGGAACTCGCCTATTTCACACTTTCGTAAGGCCGCCTTTGCACTTTGTCGGAGGCTGAAGAACGCCGGTCCTTTGCCCCTGATGCCGTCTAGGTCGATGAGGGCGGCGGACACGCCGTAAACAGGCGACTAAATTTACGAATTTAGAATCTCTCGCCGAAGCCGCTGCAGTCTTTACGGATTTGTGGCGAAAGGCGAACTATTCTGTGATTATAGATAGATCAAGCAATCGCGGAGCGGGTTTGGTGCAGGCAAGCTCTGCAGGCAAGCTGGTTTTTCTCGCCACCGATCGGAAGGGACCCAATGAACGATTTCGTAGGAAAAACTGGACGAACGCTCTTGTCGCTGGCCCTCTTTTTCGGGTTCACAGCTTGCAAACCAAGGCAAACGTCTGAATCAAAGACGCTGGCAGATCCAAACGGCGAGGCCAACGGCGCCAGCACAGCAGACGGCACCGGTTGCATCGAAGCTTACTGGCACTTGATGCAGCAAGGCACCACCACTCCGGTGACCCCGCGGAGTTTAGACGGCTTCCTTTCAGGATCTCCCGGGTCCGGACGGCTCATCAACGGGCCTGATTTCGTGGCGTTCCTCGGCAGCGCCGACCCTGCCTTGGGCACTCTGCTCAATTGTCGGGAAACCCCAAGAAATGTTCAGATTTCCGATACAGCGGGCGAGCACTTGATTGCCGCTCTGGCGCTCATGAATAGCCAACGACGATTCTACAAGTTACCAGACGGAGAGGACGTCGATGCCTACCGGATGCTGATCTGGACGATGGTATTCGAAGGTCTTGGCAGAGCGGCTGCAGGCGACGATCCCGACCGGGCTATCGAGTTTTCGATCCCATTGGCCCAAAAGTTTCTCGAGGGCTTTGCCGCATCTCCCCTTCAAAGCGAGTTGATCGTCACTACCATCGAAGTTAGGACATTTGTTCAAAGGGCGGTCCAGCAAAACAGCTTCGAACAGCTTCAGCGCGTCATGGTCGAAAAAGCGAATATCAAACGTACAGCCGAGGTCTTTAAGACCTCAGCAGGACAGCTTTGGAATTTGCACAAGCTCCATTTCCTATTGCATGAGTTGAGCTATGCCGCCAACTGGGAGCGATCGACTTGCACCGTGCAAATGCCCTTCGGGTTCCAGGACCAGGAAAAAAAGTGGAGCAAACTCGGTAGCTGCGAACGCGAAAAAAGCAGCATGAGGGAGGTCATGGCAAAATTCCCATTCAAAATCACCACGAGCGCTCTTGACGGAGCCGATCGCTACTTTCCTGTCTCCGGACCGCAGGACGCCCCATCGCCCTAGCCATTAGAAGCGGTGAAGAGCGATTTCGTCACGCCTTCTTGCTTTTGCAATCCGCTTCGTCCCCAGAGAAGTTTCCTTCCCCTTCCAACACCGCCGCCGCCTTGTGCCTCGCCCGGTACACCTCGAACGGATACTGCTCCTTCGAGCCCTTCGGCGAGTAGCCGATGACCTGCTTCATGAAGAAGCCTTTCATGACGGTCAGCATCCGTTCGAGATCCGGCTTCACGGCCGGATCGACTTCGAGGTTGGTGCAGTCGACGAGCAGGCTCCACTTCGAATGCCACTGCATGAGCATGTTCGTGAGTTTGCTCTTGATCGTCGCGATCTGGTCCTTCGCCGTCAGCCTCACCGGCTCGGAGAAGTTGAGCTCGATGACGTGCTGGCGAAAGTGATTCTGAAACTGGATGGTCGAGCGGAAGTCGGTGGCGGCCCGCGCCACGCGCACGCGGATGCCTAAAGCCTCGGCGGCCTCGTCTTCCGTGTCTTTGACTTCGAACGGCAGGAACTCGTGCCCTTGCCCCGGTTTTCTGCCGAAGCCGACCACTTCCCGGAGGAAGAAGCCTTTGAAGAATTTGACCATGCGGTCTAGCGCTTTCTTCGTCGGCTCGTCGTCGGAGATCGTCAGGTTGGAGACGTCGACCATCAGCTTATACGGGGAATGCCAGGATTTCAGGCCGTCCATCCAGCCCGTGCGCCACCCCTGGACGTCGGATTCCTGCGTCAGAGTCACCGGGCCCTCGAAGACCTGGCTCATGATTTTCTGCTGAAAGTCGTTCTCGATCTGGATCTTCACGGGGTCAATTCAAAAGCTGATCGATCTGCGCGCGGAGCTCGTTGATGCCGCGTCCGCCCAAGACTTTCCGGCCGTTGATGTAGACGGTCGGGGTCGAGTCGATGCTGAGTTTGTTGCCGAGAGCGATGTCGTCCTTGACCTTGTCCATCAGGTCCTTGCTGTTTTGGCAGGCTTCCATTTGATCGGGAGTGAGGCCGACGGCCGCGCCCCAGGCTTTGACGTTCGCCGCGCTGATTTCGGCTTGCTTGTCGAAAGCGAGGTGGTGGTACTCCCAGAACTTCCCGTACTGGCCGGCGCAGCGGCTCATGACGGCGGCAGCGCAGGCGTGCTCGTGCATTTTGTTGCGGATGGCGCTGTTGCACGAGTTGTCGAGCGGGTAGTGGCGGTAGACGATCAGAACCTTGTCGCCGTATTCGCGGTGGAGCTCTTCGAGCGTGCCCTGGACGCTCTTGCAGGCCGGGCACTGGAAGTCGGCGAATTCCTGAATGACGACCGCGGCGTTGTCTCCGCCCTTCCGGTAATCCTCGCCGAGGCCCGTGTAGGCG
>JAYVBB010000652.1:0-1909 GCA_043750715.1 Pseudomonadota bacterium
GCCTCCCAACTACTTCAAGTATTCATACTCGTCATCGTAGTTGGTGGGCAAGCTTCCGTCGGCTTTTTCTTCGCCTAGCTTCAAGGTGTTGCCGGCGACGCCAAAGAACTGGTGCACGACAGCCCCCGCGGCCCGGGCGTGACACGCCGTCGAGCCCGTGATATCGCGCTCGACGTTGGCTACCCAATCGGTCAGGCCGCAGCCCATGTTGTTCTTGGCGTTGATGACGACGTCGGCCGCGACGGCGGTGCGCTTGATGCTCTTCACTGTAAGATCGAGCTTGGTGACCGGCTTGGTGTCGACCGTGGCCGCTTCACCGACGGCGAACGAGTACAGCCGGTCGTCGAACTGCGCAAGGACCTTGCAGTCCGCGTCGACGAAGATGCTTTCCTTGAGCTTCAGCTCATCTTTGACGAATGCGAGCTCGCGGACATAAGCTCCGCCGTCGAATTTGAGCGAAGGACTCAGCAGGTTCTGCGTGCCGAATTCGAGGTCGCCGAGGTGGCCGCCATTTTGGAATCCCATCGTGCCGCCGGCGCTACCGTCTTTCGGGAGCGACGAGAAGTTGATGATGATGTCGTCGCCCGTGTAGCCATTGGTGAACGACGCCAAGGAGTCGAAGGTTCCGGAAATTCCCGCGGCGTCTATCGTGTCGATCGTGAAAGAGCCGCTCGTGGCGGCGAAAGAGACCGGGGAGGCCGGGCCGGCCGTCGCTTCGGCGAAGAACTCGACCTGCGGGAAGTCCTGCGGGATGGTGTAGGTGTGGTTCGCTTCCAGGGAATATAGGCCGGCCAGGGAAATGGACAACCTTAGACCGTCGGCCGTGGCGTCGAACCGCAGCTTGCTGTTCTGGTCGACGATGCAGCCGGATTTCCAGGTACCTTCGAGGACGGTGGTTGCCGCTTCCTTGGTGTCGCCGGTCGCGCCGACTTCGACGAAGCCGTCGAGTGCCGTCGTGCCGCAATAAATCAGCTGGAAGGTGCCCATCTCTTTCGTTTTGAAACGGGCTTTGCCGCTCGCGAGCTCGAGGGCTCCGCGGCGCCAGACGAAGTGCGCGCCGGCCGTGTTTTCCAGAGCCGCGCACAAGTTGTCGTCGACTTTGTCGACGCCCGTCAGAGCCGCGCCGCCGCTACCAATCACAAGCGCCACGGTCATTGCAACGACCGGCTTCACGTCCGCGCCGGACTGATCAGTCACATTCATGAAGATCGCTGCTGATGCCGCATCGCCTGCAGCCGCGAAGGCTGTCGGGGCGCTGTCCGCAAGGCGCATCTCGACTTTGGTGCCGACCGGAACCGCGTTCGGCGGGACTTCGAGCTCCGTACCGGCGCCGGCGCCGGTCAGGATTGCCAACGTATTGGTGATGGAGGCATCCGCAACGGAAGCGTCGACTTTCGCCTGGTCGGGCTCGGCGGGCGTCGGCACGGGCACGGCGGGCGCACCGGAAGAGCTGCTCTCCGACTTCTTCGCGCAGCCAGTGAGCAGCAGTCCCGCGATCATTACCTTAATCGTCAGAAGCCGGCCCATGGACACCCCCTCATCATTCAGCGTCCTTATCGGCCAGGTCGCGAGATGGCATGAACTAGCTGCCCCGGGGTCGTTGGTGTAATCTCGAAAGCCATGAGACTTTGCCTGACATTCCTTGGCCTGGTCGCGGCTTCCGGAGTCTACTCGCGGGCCGTTGCCGAGCCGTCCGCCATCGACCCCAAGGCGTACCTCGACCAGAAGGCCTTCGAAGAAGCAGCCCAAAGTCCAAACGCCGCATCGGTCAAACAGAACGTCGTGCGGATCGACGGCAGGCCTTACTACAAGTTCGGCGACGGGAAGTCGTCGATCCTGGTCCCGAAGATCGATCATCTGACTCCGCAGGACATGGACCGTGCAGTCTGCGCCGAAGATCTGATGGACG
>JAYVBB010000653.1:0-5729 GCA_043750715.1 Pseudomonadota bacterium
GAGACCATTGGTCTAGGGCCAATTTACCAAGGTCGATTCAAATCGATAGCAATAGGCTCGCAAGAGGTCTTCGAAAAGATCTGTGCATATGTCGAGAGCAATCCAGTCCGTGCGCAACTGGTAGACGCGGCCTCCGATTGGCCATGGTCGTCGGCTGGTCGGCGCGAGCTCAGCGATTTGGGGTCAGGCACGTGCCTGACCCCACAAACGGCTACAAACGGTCGTCAGCAAAGGATAGAACACGTGACGCATGTTATAGTCTCTGGTTCGAATCCCCTTTAGAGGATAGTCGCATGCGTTTACTAGCGGTCGCCTTCATTGCCTTCTTTTTCGCCATTCCCGCTGGCCTTGCGGCACCCGTGCAGGCGTCTTACGACGTCACGGCCCTCGACGTGCCGGCCCAGACCGTCCTGGTCGTAAAGGGCAAAGAGACGACTAAGAAACTCGGCGGGGCGATCAAAACGGCCCTGGGCAAAGTCGAAGCTTTCATGAAATCCAAGAAGATCGCGGCCACCGGCAAGCCCCTGACCAAGACGCTGGTCTACAAACAAGGCACCGTCGAGTTCCAGTCGGGATTCCCGGTCGCCAAAGGGCAAAAGGGCGAGGGCGACGTCGAAGTGCTCGAGCTCCCGGCGGGCAACGTGGCGAAGACGCTGCACACGGGTCCGCAGGACAAGAGTCCCTACGCGTACGAAGCGTTGCACCAGTGGATGATCAAGAACAAGAAAACGACGGCGGGTCAGCCGTGGGAAGTCTACGCAGGCACCGACAAGCTCGAAGTCTACTACCCGATCAAAGACAAGAATTAGCGCCTCACGGCAGCGGACGGGCGTAGATCAGGTCGCGGTCGACATAGCGGACGCCGTTGCTTTCGAACGGCCACTCCCATTCACCGTACGGCTTGAAGCCGACCCGCTCGTAGAAGGCCAGCGCCGGGAAGTTGTGCTCCCAAACGCTGAGCCACATCGAGGCGTAGCCCCGGCGCCGGGCTTCCGCGTAGCATTCTTCCAGCAGAATCGAGCCGAGACCCCGACGATGAAACGCCTTCTCCAGGTAGAGGCGATTCAGATAGATCGCATTCATGTCCTTCACGCAGACGACCGGATCCCGCTCGGCAACGTGGGCGAAGCCCGCCACCCGGCCGTCGACCGTCGCCAGATAGATCTGGTGCTTCCGGTCCCGCAGGTGGTCCGCGAAGACCTCGGTCGAGAGGGCCTTCGCAGCGTATCCATCGATGATTTCATTGGTGTAATAGGCCTTCCCGACGAAGGTGTCGGCGAAGGTGCGATGGGCCAGCGAGGCGATCTCGGCGGCTCTTTCAGGACCCGGACGGAGGACCTGGATGGCTTCGTTTTGCGGCATAGCGGGCCTGATTACAATAAATTAACAAGTGATATCATTGAATTGATAGAAATCCCGGAATTCAGACCATTTTAATGGTAAGGTGCGCGGAACAAACTCTAGTAGGGAGACCGCATGTCACCCATTGAAATCCGTGACTTTTGTGCCGCCGTCAAGCCTTATCAACTGCGCGTCGAAGTGCGCCTGAAGCTAGATAGCCAGCCCATCATCGGCATGATCGAAAAGCTCGACGACGACCGGTTCGAGCTCGCGACCGGGACGGACGTCCGGTCGCTGCGTTATGCCTGGGTCGCTCGCGTCAAGAGTCACTGACCTCCGGCCGGGAGTTTTGGCTTGGCTGCTTTTCTCGCCCGGAGACGCCGGACGAGGAAGCGGAGACCAAAGCCCAAGGCGATCCAGAACGGCAGCCAGGGGACGAGTCGCACGACGAAGACGACGAGCCATTTGCCGAACTCGACGACGCCGTGCGTGGATTCCTGCCACGCCCATTTCATGCGGTCGACGAGCGTCGGCTCGGACGGTAGCGCCTGGTAGCCCTCCCGCTCGAAGACTTGCAACGTTACCGTCGAAAGCGACGACAGGTTCTTCATGTAGCGGACCCGCCCCTCGGCGCGCTCGATCTCCTCGCGCACCCGCGCGATCTCGCGCTCGACTTCGAGCACGTCGGAGATTTTGCCCGACTGCTGCTTCAGGATCGCCTGCAGGCGATCCTCGACGCTGCGCTGATTCTTCAGGCGGGCTTCGACGTCGACGAACTCCGCCGTGACGTCTTCCGCTTTGGTCGTGCTGCTGTCGACGGCGCCTAGGCCGCCAACGGCGGAGAGCAGATCCTTGTATTGGGCCGCGGGAACCCGGACGGTCCACTTTGCCCGCCGGGAATTGCCCGAATAACGCGACGTCTGCGAGTCGGAGATGTAGGCGCCGTATTGGTCGAGCACCGCCGGCAGTTTCTTTTCGAGTTCCGCGAGCGAGTCGACGTAAAGCGTCACCTCGGCGGTGTAGATGATCACGCGCGTCGGATCCGGTTTGCCCGGAGCGACCGCCGTGGCTCCCGCGGCTCCCGCTCCACCGCCGCCGGCCCGGCCGTCGACGTCGCCAGCGGGAGGCGCCGCTTCCGAGGATGCGCTCACGCGCTGCGCGTCTTTCGCGTTGCAGCCTAAAGGCCCCACTAAACTCAACAGCAGTAGGGAAATGACCAAATTCCGCATCAGCAGCCTCCTAGGACGCTCCTTCAGATGCTCGATTCTAGCCTATGTAAGGTCCTTCCTATAAAATTGTTACGAATCCCTTTAGTCCCGAGGAATCGATGCGCCTCGTCGTCGCGCTGTCGCTGCTCTCCGCCTTGACTTCGCCAGCGCGCGCGGAAGGTCCCGACGTTGGTCTCCAGGTGGAAGCCGGACGCGTCGACGTGCAGTCATCCGCCGAGACGGAGATCGACAAGACGGGCGGGACGAACGCGTTCGCGATTTTCTGGCGCAAGACGATGTACGGTGGCGCGCCGCAGATCGCGTTCGGTCTGCAGTCGACAAAAGTAACCGGCGGCGATGAGGCAAGAGGCTTCGCCGACCAGAACTACTCCGTCAAGGCGGGCTTCCTCGACCTGCAATATGCTTACGGACTTCCTGCGCACTTCGGCCTCGGCGTCGTCCTGCGCAACGCCTTCGGCAAAGGCGCGAGCTTCGACGTCGAAAAGGCCGACGACTCGAGCTACGCACCGGCTTTCGGGCCCTTGCTCGAATACACGCGTCATTTCGGGTCGTGGTTCATGGGTTCGCATCTGAGCTACACATTCGACGTCACCTTGCCGAAGCGCGCGGTCAACACGCTGCTGTTCGGCCTCTCGGTCGGTTATCAGCTGGAGTCGAAAAAACAGGAAGAGCCCGCCGCCCCCGCTCCGCCTCCGCCGCCGCCACCGGAACCCACGCCGGCCCCCGTCCCCGAACCGGTCGCCGAGCCGGCCGCCGAGCCCAAGCCGCAAGTCTTGGCGAATCTTGACGCGAAGCTCGTCAACTTCGCCTTCGGCAGCGCCCGCATCAAGGCGGAGTCCAAGCCCCGCGTGCTGAAGATCGGCAAGGCGTTGGCGTCCTTCGGGGGCGACATCAAGATCACGGTCGCCGGACACACGGACAGCCGCGGCAGCGTCTCCTACAACGAATTCCTCTCGGAAGACCGCGCCAAGGCCGTGTGCAGTCTGCTCGCGGAAGCCGGCGTCAAAGCCGGGCAGCTTACGTGCGAAGGCCATGCCTTCAAGCAACCATTACCTGACCTTCCGACTACTGCTCCCGAGCAGCGCCGGGTCGAGCTGAAACTGTCGGGCATCAGCGACAAGCTCGCAGCGAAGATCAACGAAGCGATCGCCGAAGCCATGAAGCCCTGACGAACGGACGAGGTGCGCGATGAAAATGGTTTTCCGGATCCTGCTCCCCCTTGCCATGGCCATGGGCTTCAGTGGTTGCCGCGCCACGACGTCCACCGACTGCGTCGATCCCGCGCTGGAAGGTCCTGACTGCGCGACGCCCGCCGCGGTCTCGGTTCCGAAAGCCGCCGATGGTAGCCCCACGGTTATCAAAGACATGGCGCCTGCTGCCGGCTCGCCGATCTCGTTCACGGGTCTGACCTCTTCGGAAGTTACCGTGAACTGGGGCGCTGCGACCGACGACATCACCAAAGCCGAAGATCTGCAGTACCGGGTGTTGAAGGCAGCCAACGTAGCCGAGATCAAAATTCCGTCCAAGGCGCGGATCGCCCGAGATTGGACGAAAGCCTCCACCAATCTTAAGGTGTCGAACCTCAATGCCGGAACGGCGTATTACTTCATGGTGCTGGTCAAAGATGCCGTAGGCAACACGTCCTACTACGAACCGAAAGCGGCGACGCCCAAAGTCGTAAAAGCCGGGGCGCCGGTCGACGACACGTCGCCGACCGCCGGCACCATCTCGTTCTCCAACGTCGCGGCGCACGGGATGACGGTCAGCTGGACCGCGGGCGCGGACGACAAGACACCTGCCGCGAAGCTGCGGTACCAGTTGAAATGCATCGCAGCGGGCGCGGATCTGGCGACGGCCGTCGGCGTCCTCGCCTGGACGGATAACGTCACGACCACAGACCTCCCGGGGCTCGCCAGCCAGACGAGCTACGTCTGCGGCGTCGTGGTCAAGGACTTGGCCGGCAACGAAGCGCTCTACCCTCCCGCGTCCCAGACGACGGGAACCGACGAGGACGTACCGCCACCCGCGCCCGTGACGGCGATCACCGTGACGTCGCCCAACGGCGGTGAAATCAAGTTCCGCAACGGTCTATTCGACGTCACATGGACGACGACGAACCTCGACGCGGAAGCGCTCGTCGAAGTCGCACTGAGTCTCAACAATGGCGCTACCTGGCTCGTCCTCTCGAATACCATGATGGCCGGTACCGGCCTGATGCCTTGGGCGCCGAACCAGCTGTCGAGCGCCGCCTTGGTGCGTGTCACGCTGGTGTCCGACCAGAACGTCAAGGATCAGAGCGACGCGACGTTCGAAATCCGCGGCGGGCAGTTCGACTAGGTGACGCGGGGCCCGGACTCCCAGGCCCGGTCGCCGTCGTCCGTCAGACGCTGCTGCCGCTCGGTCTTGAGCAGCGACTCGAGCGTGTCGATCTTCTCGCGTGCTTCGAGAATGAAAGCGCTGCGGTCGATCTTGCCGTACTTCGGGGCCATCTCGCGCAACGTACGCTCGTTGTAGCGGCCGAAGAAGATGCCCTGGCGGTGCGCGCGCCAGGCCGGGAACCCAAGCGTCCGTAGGATGTCCGTGCCGAGAAACACCGCGCTCCAACCTGTTTCGATCGTGCACTGATCGGCGCCGGCGTTGTAGAGCTTGTAGCCGTGAACGCGGTCGAAGGCCCGCGCGAAGATCTTGATCTGCGGGTAGTTCTCGCGCACTTCCTTGACGATGTTGACCGCATTTTCCTGGTCGTCGATCGCGACGACGAGCACGCCCATCTGGGCGATCCCCGCCGCCTGGAGGAGATCAAGGCGCGACGCGTCGCCGAAGTAGCCTTTGATGCCGAACCGCTCCATGGCTTCGATCTGCTCGGCGTCGTAGTCGAGTGCCGTGGTCTGAAAGCCGTTCGCCCGCAGCATGCGCACGACGACCTGGCCGAAGCGTCCGATTCCCAGGATCAGCGCCTTGCTCTCCTGCTCGTCGACTTTGTCGGGGGCGCGTTCTTCCGGCTTCTTGGCGTAGAGCGGCAAGCCCCAGCGGATTGCCGCGGCGATCAGCAGCGGTGCGAGTCCCATCGAGATCGCGACGGCCGCCGTGAGGATCTGGGCGTTTTCCGCCGAAAGCAGGGAGCCTGTCGTCGCGTAGCCCAGCAGTACGAACGCAAAC
>JAYVBB010000654.1:0-3732 GCA_043750715.1 Pseudomonadota bacterium
TGAAGAAGGGAAAAGCGATCTCGATCGTGAACGAAGGCGACTATGTCGTCATTCTTCCGGCGATGTACACCGGAAACTCGGACTGGCGGGACACGTCGCACGGACCGATGTCGGGAGAACACATCATGGTTGCGATGCTCAACAGCGTTCTTCAGCACTCGTGGGTGTCGCTTTTTCCCGGCAACGCCGCAATTGTGATCCTGGTGTCGCTGCTGTCCCTGCTCGCCTTTCACCGGTCGCAGAAATGGGTCGCTCTGTCGGGCGCCGGATTGGCCGGGATCCTTGGTCTTGCGGCCCTCGGCCTGTTTTGGCTCTTCGGCGTGGCGATCGATTGGGTGCACCCGGCGGGGGCGGTACTGTGCGCGTTCGGCGTCGTGTTCCAGCATTCGTCCAAAGAGCATTTCGCGCAAAATATGCGCATGCAGAAAGAGCTCGAGACGGCGAAGCTCGTGCAGAGCTCGTTCTTCCCTGTGAGGGAATGCAGCCTGCTCGCCATTCATTCCGAGTATCAGCCGTCGTCGGAATGCAGCGGCGACTGGTGGGGGCAGTTCCGGGCGGGTGACGGGTCGGAGTACCTGGTGATTGCGGATGCGACGGGACATGGGGTCGGGGCGGCACTGGTTACCGGCATGACGTTCGCCGTGGTGGAGTGCATCCGCCGTCTGGCCGCGACGAACCCCGGAGCGGGCATCCTCCCCAGTCAGATCTGCGACCACTTGAATCAGGTTTTTTGCCAGACGACGTCCACGCAGGCGACGATGACCTGCTTCATTGCGAAAATCCATCCCGAAGGGCGGGAGATGACTTACTGCAATGCGGCGCACACGGCCCCTTTCGTCGTCCGGGCGGACTTGAGCCTGGACCCGAAGCTGCGTGTACAGTTCCTCAAAGGCAACTCGAACCCCATCGGCATGGATCCCGAAACGAGGTACGTCGACCGGACTCAGGACCTGACGCCAGGCGAAAAGCTGGTGCTCTACACGGACGGCGTTACCGAGAACGCCAAGACGTTCACGTCACGCCACTTCCGCCGGCTGCTGGAAGAGCAGGCCTCGCAGTCCGCCGGCGAATTGATGACGAAGATCAAAGACGAGTACATCCTGGCGAAGCGCGCAGCGCCCGAGGGCGACGACGACATGATGCTCCTGGTTTGCGCCGTCTTGTAGTCGCCCGCGTTCGGCTTCAGGGTGCGACGTACTCGACCAGCTCCCGCTCGGTCGTGCGCGTTGATTTGAGGTCGCCGTTGAGCGAGGTCACGACGATTTTTTCTTTGACGACGACCGTCTCGTCCTCCATCGTCCAGTGGTCGCCCATGACTTCGTTGTCCAAAGCGTCGTCTTTTTTGACGTAGATCCGCTGGTAGTTCACTTCGAACGTTCCCGCTTTGACGGTGATGCTCTCGGTGTGGTCGATCAGGATCGTGACGCCAGCTTTGGCGAGTCCGTCCGGGTCAGCTTGCGGATCGCTGACGATCGGTTCGCAAGTGAGCATGAAAGTTTCCTTCGTGATGCGCGCCTCGCCGTCGACGGGGCCGAGAACCGGTTGGGAGTATTCCCATCTGGTTTTCGTGACGACCGCTTCGTCGGTGGCGGAAACCAGCTCCTGCCGGGAGCGGGACTTGACCGTCTGGTCGAGCGCCGGGTCGCCGGTGCCGGTGGTCGTCTCGACGATGTCGTAGGCTTTGACCTGGCCAACGGGGGCATTGGCGACTTTTTCCTTCCATTGGGTGTCGCAATCTTTGGTTTGGCCAGGCTTTTCGCCGTTGCCGTCACCTTCGCCGGCCACGGGTTTCGGCGAGTCGCCGCCGCCACCGCCACCGCCGCCGGAGTCTTTGCCACATCCGGTCAACATCATTGATGTAAATAAAATTATGCCGAGCGATGTCAGGGGCGATTTCATGAGGGGTTCCTTCCCAAACGGAGTGTCCAAATCCATACGCGAAAAAGCGGTGCGAAGAGGCTCACGGGACCCTGCATTTTTTTTGCCAAAAGCGGTTCCCTGGCGTAGAAAAAAAGGCATCCCCCCTTTTTCTGCCTTCGGAGCAAACAATGAATTTCGTCCGCGCTCTCGTCCTGGTTGTTGTCGCCTTTTCGGCATTTTCCTGGTCTGGAACTTCGAGTGCTTGCGGCGGCGCGCAGTGCATTTGTGCCGACATGCAGGCCTTCGAGCCGCTGCCTGCCGATCCTGCGAACTCTTCGCGCCTCGAGTTCGGCTATGCCGTGCATGATCTCGACGTCGGCCTGACCAACTTCATCGCCGAGCTCCAGCTTTGGGCCGGCGCCGGCAATTCCGCGGTCGCGCGCGCGGCGCGCGAACTCGAAGCGGAGGTCCTGACGCTCAAGGACTGCTTCTGCGGCAGTCCGTCGTGGCACTTCCTCGGGCGCGGCGTCGCGGGACTCGCGACATTCTATGGTCAGTTGCAGCACGCGTATTCCGTCGACCCGCTGATCAACGGCAACGACCAACTGCAGGTGCGCATGCGCCGCGTCGAAGCGGCCTACGAAACGCTGACCGGCGGCTGAGCCGAACGGCTCGCGCCTCAGCGCCCTACCGTCTTCATCAAGTGCTCGGGGTAACGCGCCCCGAGCACTGGTTCGGGCGTGAAGCGCGGCAGGAGACTGCGAAAGTCCATGCGGTCGAATTTGGCGTGCTCAGTTGACTTGACGCGTGCAAGACCCATGCCTTAACCTACCAAAAACCTCTCGCACGTTCAGAATACCCCGGAGGATCCAGTTTGAAGAGATCTCAGTTGTGGCTCGTTTTCTCCGTGGCGACTTGCCTTAATCTTTCGTGCAAGCACACCGGCGAAAGCAACGTCAAAGACGCGGAGTCTGCCGATACGCAACCGGAGATTCCGGCGGAAGCGGCGAAGCCCCCGGTACAGACCGACGCTTCCCCGGCCGAGAAGAACATCCTCGAGCTCAACAACAAGATGTTCCCGATCTACGACGCGGCGCTGGAAAGCTTCAAGAAAGAGTTCCTGCGCACCCATCCGGTGATCCTCGCGCTCTTCTCGGGAGCGGGCGGCAAGTTCCTGTTGTACCAACCCGGGAAGCCGCCGGTGGAAGCTCCGGCTCCGGGCCGCCTCTATCAGCTCGTCAAATCGATCGGGCACACCGCGATCGCGATCTATTCGATTCTGACGCCTTACGCCAAAGACCCACAGTCCCAGCAGGGCTGGGTCGAACCTCTGCAGCAGACGTCGGGCAATATCGCCAAAGCGCTCGCAACCCTGAACGATCTGCAAGTCAGCCGGGACGACCGGGAGCTGATGCGCGGCATGCTTACCGCCGAAAAAGTCTTCGTGGATTCCGTGCTGGCGAAGGGCGCGTACACGTCGCAAGAGATCGAGGACTTTTCCCGCAGCATGAAACCCTGGATCAAGAAGATCGGCGACGTCGCCGGCAAGGTCCAGGTCAACCACTGGGTCGACGTGTTGACAGGGTGGAAGAAAATGCTCGGCACCGACTGGGCGAAAGTTCACGCGATGTCCAACACCATTTACGTGACGCGCCAGAACAACATTCTCTATTCGATTCTCGTCCAATTCATGGGCACGGACGCGATCAACCGGCGGCTTCTGCTCGTCGAAACGACCAGCTTCACGACGACGCCTGACGACATGCTCGGCCTCCTGTCACGGATCCTGAACGACCGCGAGCTCGGCCAAGCCTTTTTCAACGACAAAATGCTAATGGATTCGGAGCTCTTCGGTTCCGCGGCCCGGGGCGC
>JAYVBB010000655.1:0-6730 GCA_043750715.1 Pseudomonadota bacterium
CGGCGTGGAGCACCGTCATGACGGTTTCCAACGCCGATTTGCCCTCTTTTTTGAGCTTGTCGACGGGAATGCCGCGGCCGTTGTCCTTCACCGAGCACGAGCCGTCGATGTGAAGGATGACGTTGATTTCGTTGCAGTGGCCGCCCATTGCTTCGTCGATCGAGTTGTCGACGATTTCGTAGACGAGATGGTGCAGACCGTCGGTGGTCGTGGAGCCGATGTACATGCCCGGGCGCTTGCGCACCGCCTCCAGGCCTTCGAGGACCTGGATGTTCTCGGCGGAGTAGGTGTTCGGTTGGGAGGCCATTGATTTCCCCGGCTGACTCGGCACGGTCGCTTCGGTCATTGTTCGCCCTTAGTCGTTCTGCTTGATCGGCACCAAAACATGTTTGGACCGGCATGCCTGCGGTTCCTGCCGCGGGACGATGACGATCGGATCTTCGTTGCTTTCCTGGCTGAAATGCAGAGTGACGTTGTCGCTCCCGGTGGTCGTGAAAATGTCGGTGAGAAATTTGCCGTTGACGGCGATGTCGTAGCGCGGCCCGTGATAATCCATTAGCGGTACCGTCTCCCGGCCTTCCGAGCTTCCCATCGTCTTGGAATTCAACGTAAGTGATGAATCTGAAAAGCTCAACTGTAAAGCACGGCTCTTGTCTGCCGCAAGGAGAACGCGCTTGGCGACGTTCTGCAGATGGCTGCGCGAGACGAGGACGCCGGACATTTTCTTCTCGGGCAGCACGCCCATGTAGTTCGGGTATTTGACGGCCGAGAGGCGGACGAATATCTGGTAGTCCGGCACCTCCGCGACGAGGGTCGTCTCATCGTCGGCGATCGACAGGCTGATTTTCTCGAAGCCTTCGTCGCACATGCGCTCGAGTTCCGAGAGGGCGCGCTTGGAAAGACAGACGCCGTTGTTCAGAAAGCTGTCGGGCATCGCCGTTTCGACTTCGCAATAGGAGAGGCGGAAACCGTCGGTGCCGACGAGGCGGCAGCTCTCCTTGTTGGGCTTGTGCAAAAAACCGACGGAGCCGTAATTACGGGGGGAATCCTGGGCGACGCAGAACTGGACCTGCCCGATCATGTAGGACAGCTTGGCGCTCGGCAGCTCCGCGCAATTCTCCGAAGTCAGGCTCGGGGCCTCTCTCCAGGTCAGATCGTCGATGACTGGGAGCTTCATCGTGAATTCGTTGTCGTTGCCCGCCGTGATCAGCAAATAGGCATTTTGATGGTCGAGCGTCACCGGTCCGTCCGGCAGCTCCTTGACGACGTCCGAGAACAGGCGTGCCGGGACGAAGACCGTGCCTGGTCTCAGCGTTTCGCAAGGGAGCTTGCTGTAAACGGCGAGGATGCGGTCGGTGGCTGCGACCTGCAGTTGGCCGGCCTTGGTACTCAGGCCGATCTGCGCGAGGCTCCGCTCGGTGATGGCGCCTTGCACGCGCCTCGTTGCAGTGCTGAGTAAGTCTTTCGTGATCTGGATCTTCATGGCGATCTGGTCCTCCGCGCTCGGTGCTCTCTGTCTTAAAGGAGAAGTAGTTATTTACTCTTTTAAAGTAGTCGTAGTGTATCTCGGGCATGTTCCTGGGGATATGTTTACAACTGTCTGAAACAAGAGATCTTTTCGTTGTCTGCGGGGTGTTCGTGGACGGTGGATAAGTTCGGCGCATCGCCGGGGATGGCGGTGGGGATAAATCTCGTGCCCGAGATTGTCCCCTGTTTGTCCCCAGCTAGTTCCAACATCCGCGCCGTCCCTTTCGAACATGTTACCCACAGAGTTATCCCGCGCCAGCCGCTCATTGTAGCTGTTCCAGCTGCCGCTCGAGTGCTTCTACGTGAGCTTTCAGGTCCAGGTCTTTGTCTAGCGTGTCTTCGATTTTGCGTACGTTGTGCATCACGGTCGTGTGGTCCTTGCCGCCGAACTTCTCGCCGATCTCCGGATAGGAGCCGTTGGTGAGTTTCCGCGAAAGGTACATTGCTATTTGCCGCGGGTGAGCGAAGGCGCGCTGGCGTCGCTTCGACTTGAGGTCGGCGACCCTCAATTTGAAATGATCCGAGACCGTCTTCTGGATGGTCTCGATGGTCAGACGTTTCGGCGGCTCGCCGAGGACGTCTTTGAACGTCCGGATGGCCAGGTCCATCGTGATGTCTTCGCCCTGAAGGGCAGCGAAGGCATTGATCCGGTGCAGGGCGCCCTCGAGCTCGCGGACGTTCCGTTTGGCGTGTTTGGCGATGTATTCGGCTACGTCGTCGCGGAGCCGGATGCCGAGTTTGGCGGCCTTCGACAGCAAAATGGCGATCCGGTGCTCGATCGACGGCGGCTGAATGTCCGCGATCAAACCCCACTGGAAACGGTTCCTCAGGCGGTCCTCGATGTCGGGAATGTCCTTCGGGAAGAGGTCCGACGTGATGACGATCTGCTTTTTTGCGGCGTAAAGCGTGTTGAACGTGTGGAAGAATTCTTCCTGCGTCGCTTTTTTCCCGGAGATGAATTGGATGTCGTCGACGAGGAAGACGTCGCAGCTCCGGTATTTCTGCCGGAAATCCCACATTTTCGAGAAGCGGAGGCAATAGATCATCTCGTTCATGAAGCGTTCGGACGAGATGTACGTGACGACCGCGCTCGGATTGTTCCTCAGCACTAAGTTGCCGACGGCGTGCAAAAGATGCGTTTTACCGAGTCCAGTCGAACCGTAGATAAACAGAGGGTTGTATGCCTTGCCGGGATTTTCCGCGGCCGAAAGACAAGTCGCCACGGCGAACTGGTTGGAGTCGCCCTTTACGAACGTCTCGAAAGTGTAGTGGCGGTTCAGGTGACCTTCGTTGGTCAAACTGCGGGAAAAAGCGTTGCCGGACTCGGGAGTCGGTTCGCCGGAGCCCGCGAAAGCCGCGCCGTCAGCTTTGTACGCGGAGCGCGGTTCTTCCGGGACGGTGACGTGGGCGTCGTCGAGTTCGGGGGCGCCTTCGACCTCGAAGCGCAACAGGACGTCGTCGAATCCTAGCTGTGATTTGCAGTATTCGATGCGGTCCAGATATTCGTTGTGGATGCCCTGATAGAAGACGAGGTTCGGCAGCGAAACCACGACTTCGTTGGTGCTCACCGGTTTGCCGGCGAGCGGGTCGATCCAGGTCAAATACTCCTCGGTGTCGAGTTCTTCCTTCAACTTCTGCTTGATCGCCGGCCAAACGGTGTGTTCGACGCGGTTTTTGAGGGAAATTCTCTGAGGAGTGGCCTGAGGGTCCTGCGGAAAGAGGGTATGCATTCCGGTCCGTTCATATCGAAAGCAGTGCGTCGGCACTGAGAAAGTGAGGTGAAAGGATGCGCCTTTGGTGTAAAACAGCATGCGAAACTACCACAGGCCAGAAAGTCTGGGCAAGTCTTTTGTGAGTGCTTTTATTTAATGAAATCAGTGTCTTACCAAAACATCGAACGAGCCTGTGGAGAAATTATCCACAACCAAAAAACACTTTTTGAAGAGCGCTATTCGTGAACAGCATGGCCCGTGCATTCAGCTATTTGATCGCAGCGCAGGTGCAGGCGATGGCGCTTTGCCTCTTGGCATGGTGGGTGGGGGACTGGGCGAATCAAAACCACCCGATCTTCGTCAATTGGTACGCAATCACGTTCCCCATCGCTGTGCTCGGTATCGCGCAGACCTTTTACGTCGTGATTCGAACCACGTTCGCCCAGAACAAGAAGAAATCGACGCCGTGACGCCGATCCTCAAAGCAACCGCCTTGCTCGACCTGCTGGCGATCGCGCTCGTGTTCAACCAGACCGGCATGGATGGGAGGCTAGGGGCCTATGCCGCGGGCCTGGCACTTTTCGACTTGAATCTTCTGCTGGTGGTCTATGTCGGCAAGCGGTTCTTCGAGGCGGCGGACCCGGCTGCCTCGCCCGTCAACAGAAAGGCGAACCCTCTATTCGTCACTGCTCTCTTCCTAAAGATGATCTTGCTCGGCGGGGGAGCGTGGTTGGCGATCCGGGTGGCCGGGCTCGAGCCGCTCTTCTTCGTCGCGGGACTGATATCGGCTCTCGTGTTTTTTGCCGGTCCGATGACTGTCCTGCGGCGGCATTTTTCACTATCAACGCGTGCAAAAGTGCGCTAGTAAATCCTTCCGTTTCATGACCTGAAAGCTCCCTTTGATGTTTGCCCGTCGCACACTTGCAGCACTCGGACTTCTGTCTCTCTCGGACGTCGCTTTCGCCGCCGGCATTCCGCATACGATCAACTACTACGGCATCGTCGCGGACAAGCTGCACATCGCCCCGAAGTGGGAGCCGACGATCGGCGCTGTCCTCGTCCTGGGCGTCGTGACCCTGATGGGCGTTTACTTCAAGTCTTCGCTAGCCAAGTCGAAAGACGACATCGCGCCGAGCGGCAAGTTCTCCCTCCGCTTCATTCTCGAGGGCGTGCTGGAGTTCCTCCACGGGTTGTCGAAAGACAACTGCGGGGAGCACTTCCGTAAGTACATGCCCTTCCTTTCAGCTCTGTTCATATTCATCCTGACGGCCAACCTCTCCGGCTTGATCCCGGGCTTCCCCCCTCCGACCGAGAGCATGGACACGAACGTGGCGATGGGCCTGATCGTGTTCTTGGTCTACAACGTTGCCGGCTTGAAAGAGCACGGTTTTGGCTATGTGAAACACTTCCTCGGACCGGTCGCTGCCATCGCGCCGATCTTTTTCTGCATCGAGCTGGTGTCACACGGGTCACGCCCGTTGTCTCTCGGCCTGCGTCTCGCGGGAAACATCTACGGTGACCACACCCTATTGGGCGTCTTCACTGGCCTCAGCTACATTGTGCTGCCAGCAATACTGATGTTCTTTGGTCTTCTAGTTGCCGTCGTGCAGAGTTTTGTTTTTACTCTGTTGACGGGAATCTATATATCAATGGCGATCTCGCACGACCATTGAGTGCACGTTCAACGTCCGATCTAGAGCTCGGGCAAATTTCTTGTGGAGTAGGGTTCATGAAGCGTTTTTTGGGTAAAGCAGCAGCAGTTCTTTCTGGTTTGTTTCTGAGCTCTCTCGCCTACGCGCAAGACGCGGCCGCGGCCGGCACTGCCAGCCAGTGGATCCCGATCGGCGCCGGCTTGGCGATTGGTCTCGCGGCGTTCGGTGCAGCTTCCGCGCAAGGCCGTACGACGGCTGCCGCACTGGAAGGCATCGCTCGTAACCCGAACGCGAAGGACGCGATCTTCCAACCGTTCATTCTCGGTCTGGTGTTCATGGAGTTCCAAGCGCTCCTCGGATTCGTGATTGCGATCATCTGGACGACTGCAAAGTAATCCGGGCTGATCTGAAACTCGTTGAGCCGCTCCCCTGGGGGCGGCTTTTTTCTTGCCTCTGTTCCACGTGGAACATTCCAAGAGTACACGTGCCGTGTTCCACGTGGAACATCCCGAAACAAGCCTGTGGATGCCCTGTGGAGTAGCTGTGGACGACCTGTGATGGTCACCCCGCACGCAGTCAATTCCTAAATGAATCCTGCAGACTAACGACACTCACGAAGAATGTTCCACGTGGAACATGGATCGCCTTTGCAAACGAAACAAAGCCCGCTATATTTGCCGCGAATTTCCCAAAGGACGAAAACATGGCGCGAGTCATCGCTCTTTCGAACCAAAAAGGCGGCGTCGGCAAGACGACTAGCGCTATCAATATAGCTGCGTGCCTGGCTGCGGGAGAGAAGCGGGTGCTCGTGATCGACCTCGATCCGCAGGCAAACGCCGGCTCAGGCCTGGGCATTTACCCTCAGGATTTCGACACCAGCATGTACAACGTGCTGGTCGATGAGGTCCCCCTGAAGAATGCCATCCTCCACACCGAGCTAAAGTACCTGGACATCGCGCCTTCGGTTCAGGATCTCGTTGGTGCCGAGGTCGAGCTGGTCTCGGCAATCGGTCGGGAAGTAAGGCTGAAGGAGGCCCTTGAGAAGGTTCAGGACGACTACGACTTCATCGTGATCGACTGCCCCCCGGCACTGGGTATCTTGACCGTGAACGCTTTGACTGCTGCCGACTCCGTGCTGATTCCTCTCCAGTGCGAGTACTACGCCATGGAAGGGCTTTCCCAGCTCCTGAAGACGATCTCTCTAATCAAGAAGCGCCTCAACCCGGCTCTCGAACGGGAGGGCATTCTCCTTACGATGTACGACCGGAGAAACAACCTCAGCCACCAGGTGGAGCAGGACATCCGGCAACACTTCGGGGACGAGGTCTTCCCTGTCGTCATCCCCCGGAACGTCAAGCTTTCCGAAGCGCCGTCCCATGGCAAGCCCGTCATCCTTTACGACATCAACAGCACGGGCGCGACGGCGTACATGGAGGTAGCCCGACTGCTGATCCGACGCTATCCGACCGCAGACCAGGCTCCTCAAGGGGTGACTAGTCAGTCGTCCCCTATGACTACACAGCCTGATCACACCTGAAGGAGCCTGTATGAACAATCAAAAGGACAAGCATCAGGCTCTCGGCCGGCGTGGCGCGCTCGGCAAAGGCATCTCCTCCCTTCTCGGCGATGTCGACAACGAGCCAACGGACGACGGCCAAAGGGCGGACAAGCAACGCCTGGAAGCCGAGGTGGTCCGCCTCGACATCGCAAACGTCGACCCGAACCCACAGCAGCCCCGAAAAATCTTCGATGACGTCGCCCTCAAGGAGCTGTCCGAGTCTTTGAAGCAGGACGGTCTCCTGCAACCGATCGGCGTCGCCCGCGGCGAGCAGCCGGGTC
>JAYVBB010000656.1:0-4212 GCA_043750715.1 Pseudomonadota bacterium
GCGCGTGTCATGGTGAAGGTCGCCAAGCGTCCCCGCGCCGAGACGACGGTCGGCTCGACGGCGATCGCGGCCCGCTTCGCGGAAGCCCTGATGCCGAACACGATCACGTCCTGGCTGGCTGCAATGCTCCGGCTCTACTTCCGAAAAAGTCGCACCGTGCCGCCGACGGACGGCACGCTTTTCTCGACGATCCGCTGAAGGCCATCAGCGGAGGCTCACGGTCCCGGGCTCGGCGGTTTCGCTGATCACGTTCTGCCGCGTCGAGTTCGATTTGAGGAACTTGTCGACGTACATTTTGGCGGCGACGGCCGCGACGAAAGTCAGGGCGAGCACGGCGATCTGCATTTTGAGTTTGCCCACGGTTGCCTCAGGGAGAATTTGCCCGAGCGTACCATGAGCTACCAAAACCGGTACAGGCCTATCAGTAGTATTGCCCGCCGCTGCCTGTGGAACCTGCGGAGTTGCCGGGGAAATACGTGCCGGCCGCGCCGTTGGTGTAGATCACGCCGTTGCCCGCCGCCGAGTAGCGAACACCGGTGGCAGCGCCGCTGAAAGTATTGCCGTAAAGCATCGACGCGCCGCCGGCGTAAGACAAAGCAAAAGCACCCGAGAACGCCGGCGTGCCCGTCAGCGTGACGGGCAGATTCACGTCGACGCTTTGGTCGCCGCCTTGGAAGATGGTGTGCTTGGTCGGCGTAATGCCGCCTTCCAAAATGCCGACGGTGCCGTCGACCGTCAGCTTTTGGCCGGGCGCCGACGTCCCGATGCCGACGTTGCCGATCGTGCGCGCGACGATGTCGTTGCCGGTGATGCTACCGGAGGCGGTGAAGCCCCACGGTTGATTCGTAAAAGGATTTTGCTCCGCATACCCGAGAACCTGAATGGTGGAAATCCACGCCGGACCCGAACCGGTATTCGTGATGCGAACGAATCGCATGCTGGTGCCGTTTGCCAGGTAGTGAAGGGTAACCGATCGATTGTTGGCGGTGACGTTTTGCCAAACGGTCCAGCTCACCCCGTCGGTGCTGTATTCGATTTTATAGGCATCGAAGTTCGACGACGCGGAGCTCTTCCAGTAGGTTCCCCAGGCAATCGCTTTGATCGGTCGGATGCGGCCGATATCGATGGTGTACGTCGCTCCGGTCGGAGCGTTTTCCCAGCGATTGGCTTCTCCGCGCATCAGCGGTCCCCCGGATTCGCCGCCGGTGGCGCCGCAAGCGCCCCCCGAACACACCCCGGAAGCGCCGGCCGTCATATCCTGCAGGCCGTCGAGCTCGACGATTCCGCCCGTGAAGATCACACCCGTGCCGTTGGTCGGGGTATTGGCGGGGTCGTTGTCGTCGTAGAAATCGATCGGCACGCGCGGTGTCGATTTGCCGATGGCGACCGCACCGTCGTCGGCCACGAACAACTTCGAGGCGCCGCTCGAGTCCGTGACGTTGAGGCTCGACGTCGCAGCGGTCGTGCCGGAACCGCGAATTTCGAGGCGGGAACCCGGCGTCGTCGTGCCGATGCCGATTTTTCCGGTCGCGTCGACCACGAGCGCGTTGGCCGGCCCCGCCCCGGGCGAGTCGAGCTTCGAATGCACCTGGGAAGTGATGGCGTCGAGCTGGGTCTGGATTCCCGACGTGACGCCGTCCAAGCGGCCGAATTCCGCGTTGTCGACGCTGCCGCCGCCGACCTTCGTCGCCGGAATGCCCGCGCTGAGTTTGCTTTCGTCGATCGAGCCCGCGAGCATCGCATTGGTAACGTCGCCCGGGCCGATGACGGCGCCTGATCCCGCATCCGCGTGCCAGGTGCCGCCACTCCAGGTCAGGATCTGGCCGTCGACCGTGCCCGGCGCGACGCCGAGCTGGCCGGTCGCCGCGTTGAATTCCAGCGAGGCGTCGATCGACACTTTCAAGGCGTAAGGGACCGCGTTGAAGGTCTGGCGCGCAAAGATTCGGTTCGCCGCGACGTCCTTGATCTGAATGAACGTCTCGCTTGCGCCGCCGAACACCGTGCCGAAGTCGGCCGGATCCAGCGCGAGGGTTTACTGAAAGACCCCGTCGACCAGGACCACGGCATGCAGCGTCGTCGTCGGCCCGAGTTGGTTGCCTCCGATGACGGCATCGAAAAACTTTACCTCGAGCTCGCGAGGACCTTCGAACGGCTTGCCGGCGCCGTCGAGCATCCGACCGGAATACGAGATCGCATAGGGAGTCGCCGCTACCGCAATGGCGGAAGCCCAAAGCCATGCCCAAATAAAGAGCAGACGACGCAAGAGGTCTCCGGAGGGGGTTCATAGTCCTTATAGAGAGGATCGGTCCCGCCGAACGGATTTTTAGGATTCGTTGTCGTCGGATTATCTATCTGTATTTATTGTCATAAATCGACTTTAGCCCCCTCTCCCCGCGGCCAATTTCTTTTGACACCACCAGGAGGTTTTGCTAGTTTCCGCGCTCATTTACGCTGTCCTCAAGCGACGCACCAGGAGCGACACTCTCCATGAAATCCAGCATCGAGCAGCTGAACCCCGTCCAGTACCGGGTCAGCGTCGAAATCACCCCGGACGAAGTCAACAAAGCCTTCGAGAACGCCTACCGCAAAATCCAGAAGCAGGCGCGCGTCCAGGGTTTCCGCCCCGGCAAGGCGCCTCTCGGCGTCATTCGCAAACTTTACGGCAACAACGTCGCGGGTGAAGTCCACGAGAGCCTGATCAACACGCACCTCTTCGCGGCCCTGGGCGAGCAGACGATCCGCCCGATCGCTTCGCCGGTCGTCGACTCCAAGACCACGCCGAAGGAAAACGAGCTGTTCAACTTCTCCGCCATCGTCGACACGATGCCGACGATCGAGATCGGTGAGTCGGAATACAAGGGCGTCAAAGTCAACGCCGACACCTATAAAGTGAAGGATGAGACGCTGGAGCGCGAGCTGAACCTGCTCCGCCGCCGCCACGCCCGCACCCGTCCGATCGAGCAAGGGCAACCGGCCGCCAACGGCATGCTTGCCGCGATTTCGCACACGGCCGCGCAGGACGGCATCGACATTCCGAGCATGCGGGTCAGCAGCATGACCGTGTTCCTCGGCGAAAAAGAGCTCCTCGCCGACATGGAAACCGCGATCCTCGGCATGACGACGGGCGAGACGAAAGCCGTCGACATCACGCTGCCCGCCACGTACGGCGACGCCGACCTGCAGGGCAAGACGCTGCAGTTCAAGCTGACGCTCGGCGACCTCAAGATCCTCGACGTGCCGAATCTCGACGACGAGTTCGCCAAGGACCTCGACTTCGCCTCGGTCGACGCCATGAAAGACGACGTCAAGTCGCACCTCGAAGGCCGCGCGCGCGACATGTCGCGCCAGAAGCTCGAGACCTCGATTCTCGACAAAATCGTCGACAAGCATCCGTTCGAAGTGCCGCCGGCGATGGTCGACCAGGTTATCGACAGCCTCATCCAGGAGATGCAGCACCCGAACGAGGAAGCCCGCAACGCGGCCCTACGCGACGCCGATCTCCGCCAGAACATGCTGCAGACGGCCAAGCGCCGGACGCAAAACACCCTCGTCCTTTGGCACGTCGTCCAAAAAGAGAAACTTCAAGTGACGGATGAGGAAGTTACCGGCCGGGTCAACCAAACCGTTTCGTCGTTCGGCATGGGCGACCCCCGGCAGACGGCGAAGCTGAGGAAGACGCTCGAGCCACGCATCCGCGAAAACCTCATCTTCGAGAAGGCGATGGATTTCCTCATTCAGAACGCCAACATCACCGAGATCCCCGCCGAAATCTAAGACCACTTTTCCGCTCTCATTAAGGCGGGGCCTACCGGCCCCGCTAAAGTCTTCCTGCAACCCGTCGATCACACCCCATGAGCCTTTAGGGTCCCTCGCCTAGAGTCATGGTATTGGCTGCTCCGACAGTTTAAGGTAAGAATTCCTATAGGTTCGCGTGACGCCACGGAACGGCCACCCCGCAAAGCAAGGATGACGTATGCCCCTAGTTCCCATTGTCGTAGACCAGACCAACCGCGGCGAGCGTTCTTACGACATCTATTCGCGCCTGCTGAAAGACCGGATCATCATGCTCGCGACCCCCGTCTACGACGAAGTCGCCAACATTCTCGTGGCCCAGATGCTTTACCTCGAAAGCGTCGACCCGGATAAAGACATCCACCTGTACATCAACTCTCCCGGTGGCTCGGTCACGGCCGGCATGGCGATCTACGACAC
>JAYVBB010000657.1:0-3527 GCA_043750715.1 Pseudomonadota bacterium
GGGACGTTGCCATCGGTGACCTGAACAACGACCGCCGCCTCGACATCATTTTCTCGAAAGATGGCGGCGGCACCGGCGAAATGAGCACCGTCTACGTGAATCCCGGAGGCAATCTTGCGGGCCTGGCGAGCGCTCCACTGGCGGACATTCCCTACAACACGAAAGGGGTGAAGCTCGCCTATCTCAATGCCGGCAACGATCTGGACGTCGTCATGTTCGATGGCGCCAGCCAGAACCATTTGCTGGGCTCTGCAAACGGCACTTTCGGCTTCGCGCCCACGAGCGGGACCGGCCTCTTCCAGACGGAATGGGGAGTGCTCGCCAACCTCGGCGACGACGACGCCCATCTCAGTCTCGTGACGTTCAGCGCGGGCGGCATCGACGTGTCAACATGGAACACGGGATTCGGCGCTTCGACGCATGCCAGCTCCAGCGACATCGCAGGTACCGGTTGGGGCGGCGACGTCGGCGACCTCGACGGGGACGGCAAGCTCGATTTCGTCGGCGCCTATTATAGCCCAACCGACAAGCTGTCCTACTACCTCAGTCAGTGACGCCGGGACCGCTTCACGACGTCGCGCAGCACGCCCGCCATGCGCTCCAGATCTTCCGGCCGTCCTTCGGCCGGAAAGCTCACGCGCACGGAATTCAGCGCGACCCACTCGTCGTATCCCATCGCGACCAGCACGTGGCTCGGCCGGGCAACGCTGGACGAGCAGGCGCTGCCGCTCGAGGCCTGGATGCCGGCGAGGTCGAAGTTGAGCAGGATGTCGTCGCCGGGAACGCCGTCGACGTGGAAGTTGACCGTGTTCGGCAGCGACTCGGGAGAGCCGTCGTGGATGACCACGCCCGAAACTTCGCTTAGGCAAGCTTTCCAGCCGTCGCGGAGCTTGAGCATCGCGTCGGAGCGGGCCGCGTCTTTGCCGCGGAGCTCCTGGCAGCGTAGCCCGAACGAGACGATGCCCGGCATGTTCTCGGTACCCGGGCGCCGCGCGCGCTCCTGGCCGCCGCCGCACAGCACCAGCGACAGCTTCGCTCCGGTGCGGAGATAGAGCGCGCCCGTGCCTTTGAAGCCGCCGATCTTGTGCGCGGAAAAGCTGGCGCTGTCGATCGAGCTGGTCGAGTAGTCTGTAAGGTCGAGTTTGCTCAGCACCTGCACCGCGTCGACGTGAACGTGGACCTGGGGGTGCTTCTCTTTGATTTTTTTGGCCAGCCGCAGCACCGGATTGACGGCGCCCGTCTCGTTGTTGCCGTGCATCAGGCAAACGAGCACGGTCTCGGCCGTGACGAGTTCCAGCAGCGCGTCGCCGTCGACTTCGCCGGTTTTCTTCACGGGTGCGATCTGGAGCCGGCATTGACCGCGCTCCGCGACCACTTTCGCCGGCTCGATCACCGAGGAATGCTCGACGGCGGTCACGATGACGTGAGGCAGGGTCAGCCCTTTGGCGTGGCGCCCGACGACGCCCTGGATCGCCAGATTGTTGGCTTCCGTGGCGCCGGAGGTGAAGACGATTTCCTGCGCCCGGGCGCCGAGGAGCGCCGCGACATGAACGCGTGCTTCTTCCAACGCGACCTTGGCGGCGCGGCCCGAAGCGTGAATGGACGATGGGTTGCCGTCGACTTCCTGCAGCAGCTTCGCCACCTGAAGGTAGTGCTCCGGCCTGACCGGATACGTCGCGTTGGCGTCCACGTAGGTCACAGCAGGCTGCCGGGTACCGCTTTGAGGCGCAGCTCGGGCACGACCAGCGCGCTCAACTTGTCGTCGATCTTGGACGTGCCGAGGACCCGCATGCGTCGGAGCCCGCGGAGCTTCGCGGCCATCTCGCCGTTGGGCAGGCGGAGGAAGTCGAAGACTTCGGCTTCGATCGCGCGTTCCTTGCCGGAAAGGACGGCGACTTTGAGCCGCCCCTCGATCGCTTCCTGGTAGGCCGTGTCGGACCAGTGCTCGGTGCCGCAAAACAGCATCGTCGCGCCGGGCATAAAGGCTTTGCCAGCGCGCTTCAAAATGAGCGCGGGCAGACGTTCAGGAATTTGTTCAAAGGTCGGCATGGCTGCAGCGTTATCGTCGATCCCAAGATTTTTGTCAAGAATTTTAAAGCATTAGAGCACGATGTTGAGAAATTAATCAGAGGATTCGGCAAGATATGCCGCGCCGCCTACCGAGGGAAGGCGGCGACGTCTCGACAAGGGAATTCCCGGTTTTCTCTGGCTCCTCGGAAGTAGACGGAGCCAAATCCGCAGCAGTACATAGGGACAAACGTCCATCTCTCATTCCGTCGAGGATTTCCGGAAATAGTCGGCTGGCCCGCGCGACGATGACCCGCCTATGGGAAGTACCTTCAGAAAACTGAAGGGCTCGGCGGCAATAATCCCACAACGAGGCGTAGCCTTCGGCCACATAGAGTTTTCTTTCGTCGATCTCCGCGAGCAACTCCAGAATGCGCACTTGGCATTGCCGCTCTGACTTGGCCAATACATGTGTCACCTTTAGTAGAGTCCGGTCGTCCATCGATGCAATCGTTTGGCTCACCTGCATACAGTCCTCCCATAAACGCAGTACGGAGGAACTTGGCGCCGATTGACCCCAAATGCGAGGGACACGGGAAAGTCCGGGAACGCACCTCCATCGGTGGAGGTGAACTCACCAATTACTCTTTCGACAGCTCGAGCACCCGGCTGAGCACCCGCTTGCGTGCGGCGCGCACCTGCGAGGTCTTGTAGCGGTCGTGGTTGGCGTCGCCGACCAGCGACTGGGCGTGTGATTCCTGGTCGAGGATCTGGACCTCGAACGGAAAGAAGGCGGCGATCTCCTGGTTCGCTTTCACGGCATGCCAACCGTCGACCAGGTAGCGCAGCTCGTTCAAGACCTTCGCGGTTTCCTTCGGCATGTCGGTGGCCAGCGTCGTGGCGCTCTTCAGTTTGTCGAGCCACGCGAACTCGGGATTCCGGAGCTTGATCAGCTGGCGGCCGGTGAGCTGGACCGAACGATAGGACGCCGCTGAATGCGGGTTGCTCGGAGCGACCTGCTCCTGGGGCACCGCCGCGGTAAGGCGACCAACCATCGTTTCGAACTCGTCGGGCGAGATCGACCCGGCGGTGAGCATGTCGCGCAGCGTCTCGAGCTGCGTCCGGAAGCGTTTGACGTCGATCAGGTTGTTGCGCGCCCGCGACGGAAAGGCGTTCGGATAGACGACCATGTTGAACTGGCGGAGGAACTTCACCACCATCATCACGTCGGCGAGGCGCTTGGTCACGATGCGCACGCCGATGAAATCGAAGATCGTCTCGGCGACGTTGTCGCGTTTGTGGAGGAGCTTCAGGATGATGGAGTTCCGGCTCTTGAATTCCTTCCACTCGACGTGCGACAGCTCGACCTTGGTGTCGCCGTCGCCGAACCAGAGGCGTCGTTCCTTGTCCCGGAAAATGTACGGCTGAAACCGCGCGAAGATCTGCTCCCTCGCCACCTCGAGGTCGAGGAGCCGGTTGACGCCTTCGATGTGCGCGATCGTGTGCATCACGCGCAGCAC
>JAYVBB010000658.1:0-2228 GCA_043750715.1 Pseudomonadota bacterium
GAGATGGTCTCACCCTCAGTCGGGATGTAGCGCAGTTGGTAGCGCGCCTCGTTCGGGACGAGGAGGTCGCAAGTTCGAATCTTGTCATCCCGACCATTCCTTCCCGCGTTTTTCCGTCCCCGGCCATGAGCGACCACTTGGAGTGGTGAACTCGGCCGAAGGGCTTTAAACTGTTCTAAACGAATCACGTCTACGCGTCGGAGGGTGCAGCTTTGCGCATCGTTCCAGTCTTGGTGATGATGGCCTGCGTCCCCTGGGTCGCCTGCAAACGCACGGATCCGGCTCCGGCCAGCGCGACGAAGGCCGACGAGCCAGCGGGCGCCGCGCCGGAAGAGGCAGCGCGCGTCGGCAATTTTGCGACGAGCAATCCGTTCCCTTCCTTTTCGATCGTCGATCATGGGCGCGACTGCGCCGAGGCTCTCGGGACGACGGTTCCGGAGTTTTCCTGCCTCGACGGCGCCCTGCTCGAAGTCTTCGTCGACGGCAAGCCGGTCCGCGACCGGATTCCCGCCCGGTGCGACAACCCGGACCTGGTCGATCCCGCCGCGGCGTGCGTTCCGGGCGATCGTCTGCTCCGCATCGACCAGGGCGACACGACGACGATGATCATGTGCCGCCGCTTTCGGCCCGACCTCCTCGGCAACCAACCCGTCCAGGATCTGCCGGCCGTCTGGCCGGTCGACGATCCGCGCACCGATAACGTTTCCATGATCCATTTCAACCGGCGCACGAAGGCCGCCTGCTTCTACCAGATCCGCCAGCTGGGCATGGTCGCGACCAAAGTCTCGCCGCCCTATTCCGCTCAGCCGGGCTGGACGGGCCAGGAGCTCGCCGTGAAAACCTACGTCGCACCGGGGCTGCTGACGGAAAAGGACGCCTGCGTCCGCTGCCACGACAACCAGATCTGGATTCGCACGCCCTTCGTCACCCAGCTGGGCGCGAGCTCGGACGAGGGAGCCCGGCGGCACGCTCTCCCGCAAAGGGACACGCGGCTTGGCCGTCTGAAGTATCCCGGCGTCGCCTTTCAAGGCTGGGAGAGTCCGGAAAAGCGGACGGACTTCATCGCGATCGATCCCAAGATGACGGTCCCGGACGTCGCCGGCGAGGGCAACGCGAATCTTTGCACGAGTTGCCACGACATCGGCAAGAGCCGCATGCTCGCGCCGGGCGACAAGGAAGGGACCTGCCAGCTCTTCGCCCGACCGTGGTTCGACGAGCAGTTCGCCGGTCCGGTCGAGGGCCGTTTTCTCACTGCTCACGCCGCTACCGACCGGTTTTGGATGCCGCCAAACGAGACGGTGGCGAGTGCCGAGGCCTTCCGGAAGGACTACGCACTACCGTTGGCAGCCCTGAAGTCCTGCTGTGTTGACCCGCTGCAGGCCAGTTGTCAGGCCTGGCGGAACCGTCCCAACCCGAACCTGTAGCTCAGCGCTGATAGAGTTTAGTGAGCGCCGCCTGCGCGTCGACGACCGCCCCGGTGCGCGACAGCGTCCCGAAGCTGACGCGGGTCCGCGATCCCGGCCGCGCGACGGAAAGCGTGTTGAACCGTTTGGCCGAGTCGAGGATCAAAGCCTTCACTTCGACCGCAGTAAGCGAAGGCTTGTGCGACAGGATGAGCGCCGCGACGCCCGCGACGACGGGAGACGCCATGCTCGTGCCGTCGAGCGGCGTATAGGTGTTCCCGGGCGTCGTCGAGCGGATCTGGAAGCCCGGCGCGAAGAGGTCGACGGCCGTCTGGCCGAAGTTGCTGAACGTCGCCGGTAGGTCGGCACCCGGACGGTCAGTGGCGGCGCCGACTTCGATCCAGCTGGCCGCCAGGCGCGACGTCGCGCCGCTGCGGGTCGGGAAGTTCGGCGCGACGTCGGTGTTTTTCGCATCGTTGCCGGCGGCGTGCACGAAGAGGACGCCCCTGCCGGCTGCGTAGTCCATGGCTTCGAGCACCTTGGCGGGAAACCGCGAGAGGCTCTTGCCGAAGCTCATGTTGACGACGCGGGCGCCGTTGTCGGCGGCGTAGCGGACGGCCGCGGCGACGTCCTTGTCCTGCTCGTCGCCGTTCGGGACGGCGCGCAGCACCATGATGCGGGCGTTCGACGCGATGCCGTCGATGCCGCGACCGTTGCCGCGCACGGCGGCGATGATGCCGGCGACGTGCGTACCGTGCAGCGGATCCGGGCCGACGACCGACGCGTTGCCGTAGCGACGATTCAGGAAGTCGGCGAGGTCGTCGC
>JAYVBB010000659.1:0-2372 GCA_043750715.1 Pseudomonadota bacterium
GTGACGTCATCCGGCGCGTGGGCACGCCCACGGAAGGCGCCGCGCCGGCAGCGCTTGCCCTGGTCGAAGATAGGACCGGAACCGTTCCGGCACCCGCCCGGCCGACCGTCGCTGCGACGAAACCTTCTGCACCCATAATGCACCGGGTGTCCTTCAACGCCGACGACCGCCTCGTGGAGAAACTTGAACGCCTGCAGCAAATCCTGGGTGTCGAGACGCTCGCGGAGGTCTGTGACCGAGCCGCGGACCTCCTGCTGGACAAGGTGGACCGCGTGAGGCGAGTCGAGAAGCGCCTACAAAGGGCGAAGGCCAAGGCCGCCCCGGCTAAGAATGCTGCCTCGGCAAAGGAGGCTGCAACTCTCAGAAAGCCGTTGATCGAGCCAAGAAAGCCAGGCCGTCCGTTGGCTGACCAGGTACTCGTTGAATCTGGCATGTGCTGCAGCTTCGTCTCCAAGGACGGCACCCGCTGCACCGAAACCCGCTACCTGACCATCGACCACATCCGACCCTACGCCCTCGGCGGCAAGTCGAGTGACCCGTCCAACCTCCGCTGTTATTGCGCCGCTCACAACCTCTACGCCGGTCGCAAATCTTTCGGACCGTTTAACGTTCAGGCTGAACGTAAAAATTAGCTTCCGCAGCGCTGCCCCGAAGCGGCCCAAATGGCTGGCCGGGCGCCACGCAATGCGAGGCGCTGTCCCGCCCAGGATTTGGGCACGCACCTTCATCGCCGCATGGCCTGGCCAGTCCCCCGCGCCAGCTCTGGGGCCGCAATCCGACGCAGCGCGGAGAATGGTTCAAATGAAAAAGTGAATCTATGAAGGAAAGGAGGATTTTATGGTTCGGACAGGAGCGCGAACGTGAGTTCGTGCTTGTTGTTGAACAGGTGCATCAGGCGTGCGCCGGGCAACGCGGCAAATGCAGGGATCACGCTATAATGCTCGGCGCCCTGAAACTTCAGCGTGCACACGAAGTTCTTCGCGGCGCCGGCGTCCATCCACAGTTTCACGTGGGACAGCAGCCGCTCCGGGTAGCAGATGACGTCGGAGAACAGCCAGTCCACCTTCCCGACTTTCTCAGGCGTGGCTTGGAACGCGTCGCCCTGCATTTCCCTGACTCCGGGCATCGCCGCCACGGTCTTGTCGAGCGGCGAACGGTCGAACGCGATCACGTTAGTGCCGAGGCGCGCGAGCGCCCAGGTCCAGCCGCCGGGGCAGGCACCGAGATCGAGGCAGATTTCGCCGGGCTGCGGGAGTTTGCCGAGCAGCGTCAAGGCTTCCCAGACTTTCAGATACGCCCGGCTCGGCGGCCCGACGGTGTATTCCTGAAACGCGGCGTCGCCATTCGGAAACGGGCTCGTGCACCTCGGCGATGCGAGCAGCAGATCCGGTTCAATCAACGTGAAGGATCCGAGCGGTACGGGTGCGACGGAAGGGAAGGGGAGGGGCTTCGCCGAGACGTGCGGCAGACCCGCCGTCACCAGCTCCAGCCTCCTGTGAAAGTCCTGCGACAATGGCCACCAGTTTCTCTGGAACCCCATCAACTGCCGCGCTGCGTCTTTGATCGATTGGACTTTGATCTCATGCGGCTCGAGCCAGACGTTCTGCGCCCAGTAGGCAGGTTGGCGCGGGCCCTTTGCGACGAACAGGCGGCCGTGACGGGCAGTGATGCCGGTCAGCTCGGCTTCGAGCTGCGCTTCGAAGCCGCGCGCGGCGAGGTAGGCAGTCGCATCGAGGCGCGCCACGGGGTCAGACTTTGTGCGCGCGCCAGAATTCGCCGAGGAAGAGGCCCGCGGCGACGGCGACGTTCAGGCTCTCGACGGTGCCGGTGCCCGGGATGTTGACCTGGAGGTCGGCGAGCTTGGTGACGCGGGGGCTGGCGCCCGCCGATTCGCCGCCGAAGACTAGCAGGACTTTTGACGGCAGCGCGCCCTGGTAGAGCGAGGTCGGAGCGTGGCTCGACGTGACGATGATCTTGTAGCCTTTTTTCTTCAGCTTGGAGAACGCCAGGTCCGGGTCTTTGAGGACCATCAGCGGCACGTGTTCCGCGGCGCCTTCGGCGACGCGGGCGGCGGACGGCGACAGGCGGGGCAGCTCTTTGTCTTTGCCCATGATCATCGGCACGCCGAAGTGGGCGGCAAGTCGCGTGATGGACCCGACGTTGTGCGGGTTCTGCACGCCGTCGAGATAGATCAAGGGAGTCGCGCCCGAGAGGTTGGCGATGCGGGAGTCGAGGTCGTCGTCGCCGAGGGGCTTCGGGGCATGCGCGAGGATGACTACGCCTTCGTGGTGCACCGTCGCGGCGATCTTCTCGAGGTCGTGCGGCGCGCAGACGTGGTAGGCCTTCTTCTGGTGGGCGCACCATTTGAGGAG
>JAYVBB010000660.1:0-2973 GCA_043750715.1 Pseudomonadota bacterium
ACGACGACTTCGCGTTCGAAGACGAGGAACGCACCAACGCCAAGCAAGCCGCCAAGACCCAAAACGGCGTCGAACTCGAGATCTTCTACGACGGTCCGACCACTTCGCGCCCGGACGCCAGCCTGTTCTCGCGCTCCAAGAAAGCCCCGGACCGTTCCAAAGAATTCAAAGCCATCAGCGAAGAGCTCACCAAGCAGCTCTCCGAGTTCAAGATCAATGGCGAGATCACATCCGTGACCCAGGGTCCGGTCGTCACCACCTTCGAATTCAAACCGGCCCCGGGCACCAAAGTCAGCAAGATTTCCGCCCTCGGCGAAGACCTGGCCCGCCTCCTGAAAGCCCAGAGCCTCCGCGTTCTCGCGCCTATCCCGGGCAAAGATACCGTCGGCTTCGAAGTCCCGAACACCGAGCGCGCGACCATCGGCTTCGCCGACCTGATCGACACGCCCGAGTTCAAATCGACCAAACGCAAGATGCCGATCGCCATGGGCGTCGACATCTTCGGCAAACCCGTGACGGAAGACCTGGCCGAGATGCCGCACCTTCTGGTCGCCGGCTCGACGGGCTCCGGTAAATCGGTGTTCATGAACACGCTGATCGGCTCGCTGATCGCGCGTCATGGCCCTCCGACTCTCCGTCTGATCATGATCGACCCGAAAATGGTCGAGATGGCTGCTTACAACGCCCTGCCGCACATGGCCTGCCCGGTCATCACGGACCCGCAGAACGAAGCCAAGTCGGTGCTCGACCAGCTGGTCGCCGAGATGGAAAGCCGCTACGAGCGCATGCGGGTGGTCGGCGCGCGCAACATCGACGGCTTCAACGAAGTCGTCAAGGCGAAGCGCAAATCCGAATTCCTCGAGTTCGAAGGCAAATGGGCCCCGATGCCTTTCATCGTCCTGATCATCGACGAGATGGCCGACATGATGATGATGCTCGGCAAGGACGCGGAAATGCCGATCGCCCGCCTGGCGCAGAAAGCCCGCGCTTGCGGCATCCACATGGTCATCGCGACGCAGCGCCCCTCGGCTGACATCGTCACCGGCCTGATCAAAGCCAACTTCCCGACGCGCGTCGCCTTCCGGGTCCTCTCCGGCATCGACTCCCGCACGATCCTCGACCAGTCCGGCGCCGAAGGCCTGCTCGGCAAAGGCGACATGCTGTACCTCGCGTCCGGCGGCACCCATCGCCTCCACGGCGCCTACCTCCCCGAATCCGAAGTTCACGCCATGGTCAAAGTCGCCAAGACCAAGAAGAAATAAAGCCGGAGTCACCTTTGTCGTCGCCCAAAGCCAGAATCCATCCGGACTCGGACAAAACCCGGGTCATCTTTTCCAGCTCCGCTGAAGAGCAGTTCTATCAGCAGTGCAAGGAAACGCTCGGCGCCGGCTGGCAGGTGTACCACTCGGTGACCTTGTCCACCATGGACGGCGACCAGGGCCTGAAAGACAACGAGATCGACTTCGTCTGCTACCACCCGAAATTCGGCATCGTGGTCGTCGAAGTCAAAGGCGGCCGCATCCGCCACGACGGCCAGACGGGCGTGTACTATTCCTTGAACCGTCACGGCCAGAGCTTCGAGATCAAAGACCCGTTCCAGCAGGCGCTGGTTTGGAAGAGCCGTTTCCTCCGCTTCCTCAAGGCGAGCGAAATCAAAGTTCCCGTCAGCCACGCCGTCTGCTTTCCCGCCGCCTCCGAAGACGAGTTCCCGAAATCGACCGGCGTCGTCTCCGAGATCATCATCGGCAGAAACAAGATCAAAGACCTCGAAACGACGTTCCGCGGCATCGTGCACAAATCGCAGCCCGAGCAGTACTTGACTTTCCAGGACGTCGGCGGTGCGCTCGACCGCGTCCTCATCGGCTCGTCCTTCACGACCCGCCTCTATCTTCGCGACTACATCAACGCCCACGAGGGCCGGATGAAGGACGTCGAAGGCATCCATGAAACGCTGATCACGCCGATCGCCAGTGCCAAACGCCTCGGCGTCGAAGGCGAGGCCGGCACCGGCAAGACCATGCTCGCCGTCCTCCTCGCCAAGCACTTCCGCGACCAGGGCAAGAGCGTCGTCATCCTGGGCTCGAACGCCCTCCTGAACCTGCTCCTGAAGCGCGATCTGGGCGAAGGCATCGACGCGATGACCTATCCCGAGATCGCCTCCGCCTTCGGCATCAACCTGCTGATCCCGAGCCCCGACTACAAAGGCGTCAAAGAAGACTGGATCCAGTACGAAGCGCCCGACATGTTGAAGAAAGCCATCGCGATCTCGCCCAAGCGCTACGAAGTCGTGATCTGCGACGAATCCCAGGACGTCCAGCCCTTCTGGTGGGACGCCATCGAAGGCCTGCTCGACCATAGCCACGAAGACGCCCGCTTCTACCTCTTCTTCGATTCGAGCCAGGGCGTGTTCGGCTCCGGCGGCGGCGAAACCAAGTTCATCGCCGGCGACGTGCTGCCCATCAAGCCCCCGTACTTCCCGCTCGTCCACAACTACCGGACGACGCGCGAGATCTCGACCTTCGCCCGCTGCTTCCGCACCTCCGACGGGGTGCTACAGAGCCACGCCGGCCGCCTCGGCTACGTGCCGGAACTGGTGACCTACAAAGACGCCGCCGACGCCAAGGAAATCCTGGCGAAGCTCGTGAGAAAGCTCACCAAGGAAGAAGGCCTCGGCAACGACGAGATCACGCTGCTTTCGGCGCGGAACCCGTCGGCCAAGGAATCGGTGCTCTACCAGACGGAAGAGATCGCCAAGACGCCGCTCTACCGTCTGACCTCAACGCAGAAGAAGACCTGGAAAGACGCGAAGACCCCGAAAGAGGCGATCGCCGTCTCGACCATCTCCGGCTTCAAAGGCATGGAAACGTCGGTCGGCAGATCCAGATGAGCGCCGGCATCCGCTCCAGCGGCCTTTCGCGGCAAACGGTCATGACTGGCAGCGCCGGCCGCCTCGCCGCCCTTCTGCTTCTGCTG
>JAYVBB010000661.1:0-4935 GCA_043750715.1 Pseudomonadota bacterium
CCACGGGAATGTGGAATTCGATCGTCTGCGGCTCCGCCAAGGTGCGGCTGATGCTGCTCGGCGAAACGCCGCAACCGGCAAGCAACGTCAAAGCGGCCAAGGAAATCAATCGACGCATGAGCAGCCCCCAAATAGTGTTGCTAATATATTACAATATATTGGCTGCCGTCGTCGCTAGTTCGCTGCGTTCACCGCGCTTCAAAGTAATGTGAGCGGCGATCTTTTCCTTGCGGAACTTTTCGATCACGTACGTCAGACCGTTGCTTTGCGAGTCGATGTACGGGTTGTCAATCTGATAGGGATCGCCCGTCAGAACGATCTTGGTGCCTTCCCCGGCGCGCGTCAGGATCGTTTTGATCTCGTGCGGCGTCAGGTTTTGCGCTTCGTCGACGACAAAGTAGATATTGGGCAGTGAACGGCCGCGGATGTAGGTCAGCGGTTCGACTTGGAGCATCCCTTGATTGATAAGTTCTTGATAGCTCTTGCTGAGGCGTTTTTGTTTGTTTTGGAAACCGCCGCTTAGCAAAAGTTCAAGATTGTCGTAGATCGGCTGCATCCAGGGGTTCAATTTCTCGTCGAGGTCGCCGGGCAGGAAGCCCAGATCTTTACCGAGAGGAAACACCGGCCGGGCGACGAGAAGCTTGTGGTATTCGTCCTCGTCGGTCGTTTTGGTTAGTCCCGCCGCGATCGCCATCAGGGTCTTGCCGGTACCGGCGCCGCCCGACAGCGTGACTAGCTTGATGTTGTCGTCGAGGAGGGCTTCGAGGGCGAACGTCTGCTCGAGGTTTCGGGGGTATATGCCCCAGACGCCTTCCGAGTGGGGGTCGAGCATGCGGACGATGTCGTCCTGGCCGTCGAAGCAGCCGTATACGAACTGCGTCGAGTCCTTCTCGTCTTCGAGAATGACGAACTGGTTCGGCATGAGCTCGAGGTTGCCCGGGAGCTTGATTTCACGCTTGGTATAGAAAGAATTAATCGTCTGGGAGTCGACTTTTACGTTGAGGATCCCGCCGTAAAGGTGGGAAACGTCGACTTTGTCGGCTTCGAAGTCCTCGGCGGGAATGCCGAAGGCGTCCGACTTGATACGCAGGTTGCTGTCTTTGGTGACGATGATGACGGCCCGGCTTTCGCCGAACTGCTTCTGCATCGTCAACCCGATCGCCAGGATGTGATTGTCAGTGCCGTCGGCGAGGAGCTCCGGGAGGATCTCCATGTTGTGGCCGAGGTAGACGAAAAGGCTGCCCGAGTCGGGACGGTCGTCGAAGAGCTTCACTCCCGAAGACAGCGTGCCCTTGCCTCGCAACCGGTCGAGGATCCGCGAGACTTCCCGGGCGTTGCGGCCGGTTTCGCTCTGATCCTTCTTGAACGTGTCGATTTCCTCGATCACCGAAATCGGGATCACGACGTCGTTATCATCGAACTTGAATATACTTTCCGGGTTGTTCAGGAGGACGTTGGTATCGAGGATGAAGACTTTTTTCATTCCGGCTTCGGCTGCTTCCGCGGGAGATTGGTGATTTTTCTATTAGTACCATACTTGACTAATCCAAACGCCTAAAACCCACGTGACAAGAAAAACCCAATAAGTTAAAGTAGTTAACATTACAAGCGTAACCACCGAGGGTTTCGGCCATGGATCTGGATGCCTCGTCGATGATCAACGAGCTGTCTCGCGAGTATCGCGAGCAGTTTCAAAAGCAACGCGTGATTCTGCCGTTCAACGGCTTTCTCGGACTCGTGCAGAAAAATCCGCGCGCGATGGTGCGGAGCTCCGCCGAGTACCTGCGTGACACGTTCGATTTCTTCGGCACGCGTGAGCTGACGGGCGCCGACGCCACCGCCGGCGTGCTGCGTTTCAAGCTGTTCGATCACGGCACCGAGAAGAACGGCGCCGTCGTCGGCGGCGAAGTCGTGCAGGACGAGATCTACAGCGTCATTCAAAGTTTCGTGCGCCAGGGCTACTCGAACAAGCTCATCCTGCTCCACGGTCCGAACGGCTCCGCCAAGACGTCGACGGTGGAATCGATCGCATTCGGCATGCAGCGCTACAGCGAGACCGAGCAGGGCGCGGTGTACCGCTTCAACTGGATCTTCCCGACGGAAAAAGTCGCGGCACCGATGCAGAAGGGTGAGGCCGGCACCATCGGCTTCGGCGCGCGCAGCAAGGACACCGGCGACGGAGCGTCCTACGCGCTCCTCGACGACACCCTGATTTCCTCGAAGATCCATTCGGATTTCAAGGACAACCCGATCTACCTGATTCCCATGCCGCAACGCGAGGTCTGGCTCAGGGAGTGGATCGCGGCGAAGGAAAACATCAAGCCCGAGGACGTCGAGCTGCCGCCGCACGTCTTCCACTCCGGGTTGTCCAAGCGCAATCAGCTGATCCTCGAGAACCTCCTTTCCGCCTACGACGGCGACCTCTCGAAGGTGCTGCGTCACGTCCAGGTCGAACGCTTTTTCTACTCCCGCCAGTACCGCGTCGGGATTTCCACCGTCGAACCCCAGATGGCCGTCGACGCGATGGAAAAGCAGCTGACGATGGACCGGAACATCCAGAACCTGCCGGCCGTTCTGCACAACATCCGGTACTACGAAGCGCAGGGCGAGCTGATCGAGGCGAACCGGGGCATCCTCGAATTCTCGGACCTCCTGAAGCGTCCGCTCGAAGCCTTCAAGTACCTGCTCACGTCGGTGGAAAAGTCGTCGGTGAGTCTCCCGTCGTCGACGGCCAATCTCGACATCGTGTTCCTGGCGACGACCAACGAGAAGCACCTCGACACCTTCAAGACCATCCCGGATTTCAGCTCTTTCCGCGGGCGATTCGAGCTGATCACGGTGCCCTACCTGCTTAGGCCTTCGCTCGAGATGAAGATCTACGAGCGGGACATGCAAGCGTTGGAGAAGAGCAAGAAGATCGCGCCGCACTCGCTCGAGCTGCTCTGCATCTGGTCGGTGATGACTCGCTACAAGCAGCCCGACCCGGAATTCTACGACAGCGCCCAGCGCGGTCTGATCGCACGGCTCGACCCCCGGAGCAAGGCTCGTCTCTACGAAGACGAAACGCTGCGCCCGGTCTTCAAAAACAGCGAAGAGTCCCAGCTCAAGGAGCTGCGTGGCCGGATCATGGGCGAGTCGCTAGGCATGGTCGTCTACGAGGGCCGGTTCGGCGCCTCGCCGCGCGAGATCAAACAGATCCTGGCGCGGGCGGCGCAGAATCCGAAGCACGAGACGTTGACGCCGATGGGCATTTTCGACGAGCTCGAGAGGATCATCAAGGACCGGACGGTTTACGAGTTCCTGCAGTTCGAATCGCGCGGGAAGTATCACGACGCGGCGCAGTTCATTGCCATGATCAAAGACGAGTTCGCCGACGTCTTCGAAACGGAAACGCTGAAGTCGATGTCAATGGTCGCCGACGAGGAATACGACCGCCTTCTGCAACGCTACATCGAGAACGTCGTCGCCGAGGTCAAGAGAGAGAAGATCTACAACACGGCGAGCGAGCAGTACGAGCCGGCGAACCAGAACCTGATGCGGGAGATCGAGAAGATCCTCGGCATCTCGGGCTCGGTCGAGCGCCACCGCGAGGGACTGCTATCCCGCATCGCCGGCTGGAAGCTGGACAACCCGAAGGCGGAGATCGACATCACCGTCATCTTCCAGGACATCATGATCAAGGTCCAGGAGCACTACTACGGCCAACGCAAGGCGGTCGTGCAGGTGGTCCACGAAGCGATGCTGTCGCTCGGGACCGACGACGAGCGGCGGCTCGACGACAAGGCCCGTCAGCAGGCGAAGGAGACGTTCTCCGAGCTGGAGCGGCGCTTCGGCTACGACGGCGTGTCGGCGCGCGAATGTCTCAAATTCATGCTCAAACACAACAAGAAGCGGAAGAAATAAGCACTACGACTCAGCCCGGATGGGCGTCGTGGCATTTCTCCACTTCCTCTTTCGAGAAGAACTTGGCCTTGCACTTGGTGCAGACGTACTTCGCGCCGTCGCGCTTGTACTTCGTCGACTTGATTTTCTCGGGTTTGATATTCAAGCTCATGCGCACACCTTGTTGACGACGGCGACCAAGGCGTCGCCTTTGAAGGGTTTGAGGGCTTTCGTCTTCTCGTTGCCGCGGATTTCTTCGAGGAGCTCGATGCCGTCTTTCCACGGCATGTTGATATCGGAGATGACGAGGACGATGTCGGGGTGGGCCTCGAGTTTTTTCAAGGCGTCGTCGCCGTTTTCGGCTTCGATGACCACGTAGCCCGCGTCGCTCAAAGTTGAGACGACCTGAAAGCGAGCGGTGGCGGAATCATCGACGGTAAGGATCTTTTTGCCCATAGGGAGGAATCGGAACTATCGGGTACGGGCTTTAGTCGGGATTAGGCCTAGCCAGTTGTTAAGTCTTTGATTAAACTGCCTGATATCGCTGCCCCAGATTCCAGGAGGGTGCCTTGGGACACCAGTTTCCGCGCCGGTTGCAGGAAACATAGTCAAAGCCGTCGAGGGCCCTCTGCAGGAGCAGGGGCTCGAGGTCAAGCGGACGGACGTCTACGAGGAAGACTTCAGCCTGTTCACGATGGTCGCCATCGTCGCGTTGATGTCCGAAAACTTTCGCGGCTCGATGATGCTGTGCATCGATCAGTCGTTGCTCGAGCGCACGCATCCGATGGCCAAGGCGGGGCGGGAGCTGAACGACCGTCTCATTGCCGACTGGCTGGGCGAGTTGACGAACCTCGCGGTCGGAAGACTCAAGCTGCATCTGGGCTGTCACGGCGTCAACGCCCGGATCACGCCGCCGTCGATCGAGAAGAATACTGACAAAGTGTTACGCGACTTCGAGCAGCTGAAGCCGACGCAGCGCGTGTGGTCGCCATCGGCACCGACACGGCGTGCTGACCACCGACCACGATGACTCTAAGCGAAAGCCTCACCGAG
>JAYVBB010000662.1:0-4716 GCA_043750715.1 Pseudomonadota bacterium
AGGCACTGGCCGAGGTTTCCGTCCTTCGGGCATTCGAAGCCGCTAAAGAAAAACCCCTCGATGGCCGCCCGACAATGCAGGTCGCCCGCCAGAAAATCAGGCCGACTGAATGCGACCGCAGGATCGTGTGCGGCAGGCAGCGGCACCTTCAGGACCTGAACCGCATTGGGTAGGACCTGACCGACGACGAGGCTTTCTCCTCCCCCGCAGATCGCGGGCCCGTTCAGGTCGTCGTTACCTAATATCTTTTCGGGGGACACCGTCACGCTACCGTCGCTCGGCATGGCCGCGCGATAGAGATTCTTGCCTGAGGGGCCGTCGCCGACCAGAAAGATTTGCGTTTGGTCGCCATTCCCCGTGAAGGCGTACTTGATCAGATCCGTGGTCGGAGCCACTGAGACCACCTGCGCCACTTTGCCGGTCTCGTAGTCGTACCGATAGATACCGCTTGCGCCGCCGTCCCCCAGGCGCACCGACACTCCTGGGCTATCGAGAACGGGGGACGACACGCGGTTCTTGGTAGCGGCGCAGGAGGCCGAAAGAACCGCGAAGACGGCGACAGGAGCAAGTTTCATTTTTTCTCGGGACTCTTTGGCGATATGGCGTCTGTGTGATCGATTCCAATCTGACACTTTCATAGGCCGAGTCCATTCGCCAGCACGAATCTAGACTGGTCATTCCAGCTCCGAAACCGAGCCTTCCGTCTCGGGCATGGACGCCAAAACCGCGTTGGTATTGCCGGCAAGGGTAATGTTATGCGATCTCAAGATCACCGGCTCGCCCAACCCCGTCTGGACGACTTCCACTTGACCCAGGGGATGCTCCGGTGCGAGGTCGGAAATTCCCACGGTGCTGGACGAATTGAGCACGTTGGTCAAACGGCCGCCGTAGCTGTCGCTGAATTCTTGCATCGTCAATTGGCCGTCGAGATTTTGGTCCAGCTCCTTGAAAGCCTCGGGATTCGTGCGCGCCTCGCTGATCCGGTGAATCAGGCTTTCCGTCGGCAGACCCGCTTTCGCGCTGGCGTCGTCGAAGCTTTCTTGATTGGCTGCGCTCGATCCGATGGCGCCGTCCAGGCCCAATGCTTTCCAGTAAGATGGGCTTTCCCGTCTTCGTCAGTCTCTCTGACGCTTAGCGCCGCTCTACTCAGGCCGAACGCCGCACCGGCGCATGATGCGCCACGCCCTCGTCCAGCAACTCGGCGACGACGACCGTAATGTCGTCTGCCAGCGGCGCGGCGCCATTGTAGGCCAGAACGGTTTCGATCAAGCCCTTTTTCATATCGTCGATCGAACCGTCGGCCAACTCGGCGAGCGTTTTGTTCAGGCCGAGGAGTCCCCAGGCGTTGCCGTCAGCGCCTTTGCACTCGGTCATGCCGTCCGTGTAGAAGAGAATCTTATCGCCCTTCTTCAAGGTAAAAGACTTCTCGGTGGCTACCAGGGTTTCATACATGCCGAGGATGCCGCCGCGGGCGATCAATTGTTTGTACCGGCGGCGCATCGAGTCTTCTTTTTTCGCCAAACGTTCGTCTTCGACGTCGCGGGGAATGACGGCCGGGAAATTGTGGCCGGCGTTGGCGATCGTGACTTCGCCTTTGTTGGAATCGATGATCGCGGCCATGAAAGTCATGGTCAAACGGCCATGTCCTGCAAGCCATAGCAAGGAGTTGATCTGTTGCAAAACGGCGATCGGCGATAGCGTGGCATCGCCGCGTTGGACGTTGCTTTGGGCGATGATCGTGGTGCTGGAGTAGACCATCGCCGTGATGAGCGCCGCTGGGACGCCGTGGCCGGTCGCGTCGGCAATACAAAGGAAATCGACGCCCGGCGAGAGGTTGAAATGCCCCCACCAGTCGCCGCCGCACTCCGATGCGGTCTGGTGACGTCCGGTGATCTTCAATGTGCCGCAGTCAATCGACTGGTCGGGAATGAAGGTCTTTTGCACCATGTGGGCCGTGTCGAGCTCGGTGGCCATCCGGGCCTTTTCGACGCTTTCCTTGAGGAGGCCTTGAATTTGCTTAGCCATGTATTGCACCGATTGGCCGAGGCCGCCGATTTCATCGCGACTTTTGGGCATGGTGAGGTTTTCGAAGTCGCCGCCTGCCACCTTTTGCGTCGACTGGGCGACCAAACGGATGTTCTTGGTCATGCCGGATGCGACGAAGTAGCTTAGAAGGATCGAAACGAGCACGAAAAGCCAAGCCCAAAGCGCCGTCCGCTTGACGACGCTATCGACGGCCGCATAAGCCTGGCGAGCGTCTCTTTCCATGACGATCGACATGCCCAGTCCGTCGAGTGAGTAATAAGCGCCGAGGGATTCCTTGCCCGAGGTGGTGATTTTGCGGAAGCCGTAAGGCGCGTCACCCTTGAGGGCGACGCGCGTCAGTTCGGCGTCCTTGAGCGAGCGGCCTTCTAGAACGGCGGCGACGACTTGCGACGCAAAGACCGTTCCATCGTTGTCGATCATGAAGGTTTCGATTTGCGGCGACTTAGGCAGCGCCGCGGCCAAACGGGTTTGCCAGACGGTGAGCACCGCCCATAGGCGGGCGCCGCCGGTTTTAGCTTCGAACGGAATGGCGATCGAGAGCAAGGGAACATGGAGCGCGACCGCATCGCTGCGGAGGAACATTTTACGCTTGGCTTCGCCCTTCGCCTTTAGGTCCTTGACCCACGTGCTGGTCAAAGACTGAAGCTGTCCGGCGACTTCTTTCGGATCTTTGTCGTCGAAGCGCTTCTCTTCCTCGCCGTTTGCCGTCCAGGCGAACGCCCGGGACTCGACGCCGGCGTCGCCGTCCCCGAAGACTTCAAAGGCTACCAGCTCCCGGTTCGAGGCAATGAAGCCTTGGGCCAAATCCGGCCATTGCGAGCGTTCCTGGCGGTCGAGGTTGTGCATGATGAGCGCGATTTGACCGGTCCAGTTCTCGACCACCCCTTCCACCGAGTTGGCCGATTCCTGGGCCTGGCGCACCATGTCGTCAGCGATCTGGATATCGAGGTACGTGCGGAAATAACCGTGGTTTTGCAGCGAAACACCCAAGACCGCCATCACCATGCAGATCACGATGAGGCCGAAGAGCTTGGCGCCGATGGAGCGGAGGAACGGAACTTTCAAAGGCCTTCACCAATTTTTGTGTGAATCACCAATTCCACGGATTCCCGGAGCTTTGAGTTCCTATCGTTTCGGAGTGCGGCGAAAAAACTAAAGCCCCCTGCCATTTGCCGATAGATGAACATGGAAAAAGCACAGCCAATCGGAGCCATCACGCTGACCTCAGGCAGCGCCGTCCCCCTATGGGGCGCCCTGCTGCTTTTCTCCATCTGGGCCGCGCTGTTCGGCGTCACGGTGCGCGAGATCTTTTTCGCGGACGACAAGGTCGAGCGTGCCGACGCCGCGATTGGCGCGCTCGTCACCCGCGAAGGCACGGTCCAGTTCCGCCCCGCGGACTTGGCGATTTGGAACCCGACCGGCAGAAGCCACCGGTTCTACGAAGGGGACATGGTCGCCACTGGCGAGTCGTCGCGCGCCGTCGTTCGTTTCGAGGACGGCAGAGAGCTCGAAATCGCGGCCAACAGCCAGATCGCTTTGCGGACCGAATCCGACAAGTCGTCGAGTCAATACGGCGCGATCGTAACGCTGCTCCGCGGCAATCTTGCTACCCATGGGCCGACGGTCGCTGCCGGGGAAACCGCCGATTCGACGCCGCTGCGTATCGTGACGGGGAATCAGACTTTCACCTTGAATCAGTCGGGTTCCGGTGTAGCAATGGAAAAGGCCCGCGGCAACGCGATGCCGGTCGTGAAAAAAGTCGAAGGCAAGATCGAAGTGCGCAGCGGCGAGACGAAGGCAACCCTCCGGCAAGACGGCGACCAGGTGGTTCTGGTCACCGAAAACGCGGCCGATCAATCAGCGGCTGACGCGGCATTCGGGGAACTGATCACGGAAATCAAGGGCCTCGAGTCAAGGCTTGCGCCATTGGAGCACAGCGTCTACTGGACGTCGTCCCTCGCTCCGAGTTCCGCACCTGCGGGTGATCTGCAATTCAATTTACAACCGCCAGCCAGAAAACTCCCCCGGGATTGGGCGCCGGCGCTTCGGATCGCCGGGACGGAAACCCCGGATGCGGTGTTCGTGGGCAAACCCAACGCGGAGCCACAGCGCCTTTCCGTGCCGGTCTCGGCCCTGCTCGAAGGAGGCGTTCCCTCGTCTTCCGGCAACCTCGGCGGCGTCGACGTCACGCTCGAGCCGGGGGCTCGCATTCTCAATGCCAAGAGTCCTCAGAGTTTCGCCGCCGCCTCCACCAAATTGATCTTTCGATCGATGACGTCGCTGCCTCGGAGCCCGGTGCTCCTGCAGGTCGACCGCCTCGCGAACGCAGCGGCTGAGCATTCCTACTTGCTCACGGAATCCGAGGCTCCCGACGCGGAGACCGCGGTGCAACTCCACTTCAAATCGGGCAAGGATTTTGCCGCGCTGACGGGCATCCTGGCGTCAGCCGGACGCTTCCACTTTGACGCTCGAGACCTAAGATACTCGGGCGACGCCCTCTATTTCGTACGCGACGGTCTCGTGATAGGCATGCTCCAGGCGCCGGCGAAGGTCGCCACGACAGCCGAAGCCGTGTCCATCGCCAACCGCGTTCATGCCGACATTCTCTACCGCGGCGCGGCGGAGGCGTTCCTGCCGATTCCCAAAGACCTGCTCGCCCACGGCGCGCGC
>JAYVBB010000663.1:0-8692 GCA_043750715.1 Pseudomonadota bacterium
TGCTTGCGCCAGTGCGCCTTGTCCGGCGCCGAGATCCAGGTCAGGAGAGCATCGTTGAGCTTGCCCAGGTCGACGAAGAAGTGCTCGGTGTCTCTGATCTCGAGGTCGGTCGAGCCGGTCATCTTCGAGCGCGGGCTCTTCAGCTCGATGGCCTCGTAGGTCTTGCCGCAGTTGTCGCACTGGTCGCCGCGGGCGTCCTTGAAGCCGCAGTGCGGGCACTCGCCTTCGATGTACCGATCCGGGAGGAACCTGCCGGCCTGCTTGTCGAACATCTGCTTCGACTTGGCGCTGTAGATGAATCCCTTTTCCCTCATCGCGAGGAAAAACTCGTGCACGAGCGCTTCGTGGTTTTCCGTGTGCGTATGGGTAAAGAGGTCGAACGTGATGCCGAGCTTCTGGTAACTCTCGATGAACTTGGCGTGATAATGCTCCGCCACCTTCTCCGGCGTCGTCTTTTCCTTTTCCGCCTGGATCGCGACGGGCGTGCCGTGGGTGTCGGAGCCCGACACCATCAGCACGTCCTGGCCTTGCATCCGCTGGAAGCGCGCGAAGACGTCCGGAGGCAGGTACGCCCCGGCGATGTGGCCGATGTGCTGCAAGCCGTTGGCGTAAGGCCAGGCGACCGCGACGAGAATCTGCTTTTTCTTGTCAGTCATCCAAGTCCCCACTGGGGTCCGCATTCCGCTTTGACCTGGTCGATGAAGGCGGCGGTGCTCAGCGGGTCGAACTGCTTGCCGTCCCAGAACCGCGGGCTCACCGTCCCCGAATCCATTTCCTTGTTACCGAGGACGATCATGTACGGAACCTTCATGACCTGCGCTTCGCGGATCTTGAAGCCCAGTTTTTCGTTGCGGATGTCGATCTCGGAGCGCACGCCGGCGGCGAGCAGATCCTCGTGCACTTTGGTCGCGTAAGCTTCCTGGTCCTTGGCGACGTTGATCACTTTGACCTGCGTCGGCGAGGCCCACAGCGGAAAGTGGCCCGCATAGTGCTCGATGAAGATCCCCATGAAGCGCTCGAGGCTGCCGAGGACGGCCCGGTGAATCATCACCGGCGTCTCCGCTTTGTCGTCGCTCGAGACGTATTCGAGGCCGAACCGTCCCGGCATCGAGAAGTCGAGCTGGACCGTGCCGCACTGCCAGCTGCGGTCGAGCGAGTCGATCAGATGGAAGTCGATCTTCGGGCCGTAGAACGCCCCGTCTCCCGGGTTGAGTTTGTAAGCCCTACCCGTCTTCTCCAGTGCGTCTTTCAAGGCGCCTTCGGCCTTCGCCCACATCTCGTCGGAGCCGAGCGACTTTTCCGGACGGGTCGACAGCTCCATGCGATATTTGTCGAAACCCAGGGATTTGTAAGCCTCGTCGATCTGGTTCAGGACGGACACCATTTCGGCGTGGATCTGGTCGACCGTGCAGAAGACGTGGGCGTCGTCCTGGACGAAGGTCCTGACCCGGAAGAGGCCGTGCGTCACGCCGCTTCTTTCGTGGCGGTGCACGCGGCCGAATTCGGAAAGCCGCACCGGCAGCTCCCGGTAGCTATGGCGCGTCGAACCGTACACGAGGCAATGCCCCGGGCAGTTCATCGGTTTGATCGCCGCTTCCGACTCGTCCACCTGCGTGAAGTACATGTTCTCGCGATAGTTGTCGTAGTGGCCGCTTTTGTGCCAAAGCTCCACGTTCATCAAGAGCGGAGTGTTCACTTCCGTGAAGCCGAACTTCTTGTTGCTGCGCCTCATGAAGCCCATCAGCGCGTTGTAAACGATGGCTCCCGGCGGGTGGAAGAAGGCGTTGGCTGGCGCTTCCTTGTGGAAGCTGAACAGGCCGAGCTGCTTCCCGACGACGCGGTGGTCGCGCTTTTTCGCTTCTTCGACGCGGGCCAGATAATCATCCAGCTCTTTCTGGGTCGGCCACGCGGTCCCGTAGATCCTCGTCAGCGCGGGATTCCGCTCGTCGCCGCGCCAGTAAGAGCCGGCGATCGAGGTCAATTTGAAGGCCCCGATCTTCCCGGACGACGGCACGTGAGGGCCGCGGCAAAGGTCGAACCAGTCGCCCATCGCATAAAGGGCGATCTCTTCGTCCTTCGGGATGGCGCCGACGATCTCACATTTGAATTTTTCCCCGAGCTTGTCGAAGCGGCCGACGGCTTCGTCGCGCGTCACTACTTGGCGGGTGACGCCGACGTCCGACTTCACGATCGCCTTCATCTCGGCTTCGATCTTCTCCAGGTCCTTGTCGTTGATCTTCACCCCTTCCGGGAAGGCGAAGTCGTAGAAGAAGCCGTTCTCGATCACGGGACCGATCGTCACTTGCGTACCGGGCCAAAGCCGCTGGACGGCCATCGCAAGCACGTGGGCGGTCGAGTGGCGGATGACTTCGAGACCGCCCTCGCTCTTTCCGGTCAGGATCTCGAGGCTGACGTCGCCGTCGACCGGCATCATCATGTCGCGAAACTGGCCGTTCGCCTTGACCGCGAGCGCGGCCTTCGCCAGGCCGGCGCCGATGCTCTTCGCTACGTCGGCGTACGTGGTTCCCTGCGGATACTTACGAACGGATCCGTCAGGCAATTTCACGCTTACTTCGGACATGCAACCGACTCCTTGCAAAACAGCGACTTATCACAAAAAACGGAACATTCCCTCAAGCCTTCCGGGGCTTGGCCGAAACGGTTCCGGGACGATATAACATGCAAAGACTCCAGCACAACCTGATGTTCGCCGCGCTTTTGGGCAGCCTGGCGGTCGGTTGCGGCCGCTTCGGCTCCAAGACCGAGGTGAAGGTCATTCAGGGCTACGGAGTCCCCGACTACCTGCACTCGCCCGTGGCAGTGTCGCCCGTGCCGATCGGCAGCAAGGACGTCGTGTCGTCACCGCCGGCGGGACTCGTTCGCGGCGCCGTCCTGCTCCGCCTGCTGGCCGAGCCCGGCGCCAAAGTATTCTACTCGTTCCGCCCCTTCGCCGTCGATGCTGCCGATGCGGAAAAAACGGAATACAAGGAGCCGCTGCTCCTCTTGCCTCCGGTGCAGGTCTTCGCTCAGGCTCAGGTCGGCGACGAGCGCGGACCGGTGCGGCCTTTCGCCTTCGCTTACGACCCGCAGTATCTCGTCGCGGCTCCCGCCGTGACGGCCAAGCGCCTCCCCCCGGTGGCCCCGGGCGTCGTCATGCCGGGGATCCAGGGCCAGTTCACCGAAGAGTCCGCCTTTCCGAGCCTGGGACTCGCCGAACGCTTGAAGCAGACGGTCACCGTCGACGGTAAAGCCTCCGACTGGACGGGCCAGGGTGCCCTCACCGCTCTCGACGGCCTGGGCGACGTGCCGGTGCCAATGGCCGCGACCGACCTCGCTTGGGCAGAGGCCGGCGAAACCGACGACGCCTTCTACTTTGTCCTGTCGCTCGCGGCGAAGCCGCGCACCGCCGAGGGCTTTTACTACGGCGTCGATCTGGGTCCGTCGCACATCTCGCTGGCCAACTTTGGCGCCGGGACGACGTTCACTTATCGGCTCGAAGTAACCAAAGGAGCCCTCTCCGTCACGAAGAAAGACGGTGACGCGCCCGTCACACTCAGCGCGGCCAGTAAAGCGGTCGTCGGCGACGTCGTCGAGATCGTCGTCGCCAAAGCCGACCTGCCGGCGCTCGTCGGCCAGACCGACCTCGCCGCCCGTCCGTTTGCCTTGGACGCGAGCTCGGGCGCCACCGTCCTCGACCGCGTCGAGCCGCTTTTCATGAGATCGAGGTTTGCGCTGAACCGGGGGCTCCTAGCCTCGCCGAGCGACGATCGCCAATGGCGCATCGACTTTCGCGAAAGCGCCGACGTCCAGAAAAACGCCGTCGCGGGTCTCTACCTGAAGCTCGGGGCGGTGATCTTTCCGGAGCTGGAAGCAATCAACCGCATTCCCTTGTACGCGCGGGGTTCGATCCCGGTCTACTTCGTGAACAAGGAAGAGAACGGCTATTCCGGCCTCAACACCTCGGATCGGGGCTTGTTGACGACGCTCGGCGCCAACACGAGCGCCATGTCGAAGACGCAAATCCTCGCGCACGAGGTCGCGCACTACCAGAACGCCCGCTATGCGGCGCTGAAGCCGCGTTGGCTTCAGGAAGGCATGTCGGAGTGGAGCGCCGAGCGCGTGCTCTACCGCCACTTTCCGGCGCGCGCCGCGCACAAATTTTTGCGCAAGCTGCGCTTCGACCGCTATTTCGATCAGTTGAACGGCAAACTCGACGAGTTTCCGCTGGAATCCTGGACCACTGAGTCGACGACGTCGGGATATGAGAAAAGCCTGATGTTCCTCGACCTGCTCGAGGCCCGCCTCGGCCAGGACGCGGTGCGCGAGGCCTTTCAGCTCGCGGTCAACGAGCCCATGGAGTCGGCTGGCTTCCAGTCCTTCCTGGAAGCGAAGAGCGGCCAGGATCTCTCCGGCCTCTTTTCCTACTGGATGAAAGCGGGCGACCCCGCCGCCGACGCCAATCCCTACAAATTATTCAAGGACAACGACGGGGACGGCCTGCTCGGCCTCGACGAGGAAACGCTCGGCACCGATCCGGGGCGGCTCGACACCGATGGCGACGCCTTTCCGGACGGCGAAGAGTATTTCCGCGGCACCAACCCCCTCGTCGCCGATGCCCTGGGCTCCGAGGCGACCGACTCCGGCGCGCCGCTTCGTCTTGGCTTCGCCGATGCAGACGCCGTCTCCTATTCGTTCGACGAGGCGTCGCCGACGCCGGAGCATTCGTATACGGGGCCTGTTTTCTATCAGCCGCCGTACCGCCTCGCCGTGCGTCACGGCGCAGGCACGGTGACGATGCTGGCGCGCGACCTCTACGTGGCCGGCGTGAAGGTCACGCCGGACCTCGCGGCCAACGTGATTTTGCCGCTGGCGCCGAAGCAAAACGAAACGCTGCGCACCGACACCGTCGGAAATTCGGGTTTGGCTCTGAGCGACGTATCCGGGGAACTGCCGGCGTCCCTCGCGGCTTACGACTTGACCGGCACGACGCTGGCGCGCGCGGGCGGCCAGATGACCTTTCACGTCGCGACGCGCGCGAAACCCCAGCCGTTCGGGGACGACGGCGACGTCACGCTGACGTTCGACAACGTCACCTGGTCGACGACGTTCTCTCCGCAAAGTGCCCGGCGCTTTGCCCTCGTGCTCTCGGGGGGAGCTCCCTACTGGCACGTTTACAAGGGTGACGGCACGGAAACGTCGCAGCTCCTGACTGCCGGAGTCTCCTGGACCTATGGCGACGATTTGCAGATCGTCCTCGACGAAAGCCTCGTCGCGACGTGGTTAGCCGACGGCAACGACCAGCGCGTCTGCGTCCAGACGGAAGCGACGTTCGCCGGCAGCTTCCCCGTCGTGGACGAGGGCGGATGCTTGACGCTGGCGTCTCCTGGCTTCACCCGGCGGACGGCTACGGCCCCCGACGAGTTCGGCCTGGGGACGGCGACGCTCGAGGTGTTCTTCGACGACGCGCAATTCACCGAGATGCGCGCGAGCCGGCTGCTCACCCTCGGCCTCTCGGCCGTTCGCGAGTTCGAGCACGTCCTCGGTCGTCCCCATCTCGGCCGCTCGCACTGGGCGTCTCACGTCTTCCTTCTCACCAGCGGCTCGACCTTCGGCGCGGCGTCGGTCCAGACGGGAGCCTACATCGGCGTGCCGTTGGCCGACGCGGGCGACCGCCTCGACTACCTCTTCGTCGAGCAGCTGGCGCGGTTGGTGTCGGCCGACTACCTGACGGCTCAGGGCAAGGTCCCGCCCTATTGGACCCAGGAGCTCTTCGTGCAGTGGCTGACCTCGTCCGCTCTGTCGAACCTGATCCCGACGCACACGGTTCACCAGTTTCATCAGGACCGGATCGACGATTTCGTCTGCTACTTTGACGGAGTATTCGGCTGCGGTTCCCTATTCAGCAGCGACGTCGCGCTAGCGAACTGGAACGCCGAGTCGGGGTCGTCGACCGGGTCGGTCAAATCTTTGCTGTTCATGCTCGAGCTCGACGCGCGCTTCGGCGCGGCCACGATGGCGGAGGTTCTCTCGACATACGCGAACGACTACCCGATCGCCGACGAGCTCGCGGCTCGCTTCAAGGCACGCGAGCCCGATGCGACCGCCGAGATCGACGCGCTTTGGACCCGCTGGGTGACGGGCTCGGCGATGCCCGCGACGGACGGCAACCAGATTCGCGCGACCCTCGACGACGACGATTCCGATGGGCTCTATCTGTTCGAAGAACAAAAGCTCGGGACGTCCGACACGGTCGCGGACCCGTACCTGAACTAGTGAATGGCGCCGATGCCGAGCTCTTTCGCCATGCGCGCGACGATTTCGGGCGCCTGATCCAGAAAGACGCCGGCTTTTTCGTGCCCGAGGTCGTACGCGGCCGCGACCACGTCGATGGGGTCGATGGCTTCGTCGCCCTTGTGCCGCGACATCAGGTCTTCGAGGATATGGCCGACGAGCAGGGTCGTCGACTCGTCGGAATCCGAAATGATCCCGAAGGGTAAGGTAATTCGATTCAAGGTCAGCGGCGCGTTCGAGTAGCCCTTGAGCAACTTCAGATATTCCTTGAATTGCATGGACATGCGCATTGCGCACTCGCTTTCAGTTAAAGGCCTGGGCGAATTCAGTAGGTACAAATTGCTCATCGGCGGTAAGGTCCGGGGCATTAGTTTTTGCCTACTTCCGCCGCTTGGCTGGTCCGGAAACGGAGTCGGGAAATGAGTGCGAATCCGGAGGCTCACGCCGCGCCGCTAGCCGAAAGGATGCGGCCCCGCTTGGCCGACGATCTGATCGGTCAGGACGCCGTCTGGGCACCGGGGTCCGCTCTTCGCTCGCTCGTGGAAGCCGACCGCTACACGGCACTGCTGTTCTGGGGCCCGCCCGGGACGGGCAAGACGAGCCTCGCGCAGGTAGTCGGACGCGCCGCGAGCCGGCCGGTCGTCGTCATGTCGGCCGTCCAGCACGGGGTGAAGGACATCCGCGGCGAGATCCAGGCCTCGGCTGACCGCATGCTCCTCAAGGAACCCGCGTCGCTGCTCTTCATGGACGAGATCCACCGCTTGTCGAAGAGCCAGCAAGACGTGCTGCTCCCTGCCCTGGAAAAGGGCACGATCAAATTCATCGGCGCGACCACCGAGAACCCGTCGTTCGAAGTGAACAACGCGATCCTTTCGCGCGTGCTGGTGTTCCGTTTCCAGAGCCTGAACGCCGACGCGCTGATCAAAATCATGAAACGCGCGCTCGCCCGCCCGGAATCCGCGCTAGGCCGCACCGACATCGGGGACGACGTCCTCGGCGCCATCTCGCGCGCCGCCGACGGCGACGCCCGGCGCGCGCTCGGCCTGCTCGACGCCGTGGCGGCGAGCGCCCCGAAAGGCGTGTCGCCCGTGACGATCCAGTCGCTGGCCGACGTCGCCCGCGAGCTGAATCTGCGCTACGACGCCAAGGGCGACCAGCACTACGACACCATCTCCGCGTTCATCAAATCGATTCGCGCCAGCCAGCCCGACGCCGCCGTGTATTACCTGGCGCGCATGCTCGACGGAGGCGAAGACCCGGTGTTCATCGCCCGCCGCCTCGTGATCGCGGCCAGTGAGGACGTCGGCAACGCCAATCCCACCGCCCTGCTGCTCGCCACCGGCGCGATGCAGGCGGTCCATCAAGTCGGCATGCCCGAGGCCCGGATCATTTTGTCGCAGACAACGACCTACCTCGCCGCCTCGCCCAAGAGCAACCGCGCCTACGTCGCGATCAACAAAGCCCTCGAAACCGTGCAGAGCTCCGGCTCGCTCGACGTGCCGCTCCACCTGCGCAACGCCCCGACCAAGCTCATGAAGGAGTTCGGCCACGGCAAAGGTTACATTTACGCCCACGACGACCAACGCGGCGCCCAGGGTTTGGAGTATCTGCCGAAAGAGCTCGCCGGCCTCAGGTTTTACGAGCCCTTGGACGTCGGAGTCGAGGCGCAGCTCAAAAAGAATCTCGAACATCTGAAAAGGCCGAAGCACGATGGATAAGTTCTACGGGAAACAGCTCGCCCTCCTCTCCGTCACCGACAAGACGGGCGTCGTCGACTTCGCCAAAGGCCTCGTGCAACTGGGCTTCACGGTGCTTTCGACCGGTGGCACGGCCAAGCTCCTGCGCGACGCGGGCGTCGCCGTCAGCGACGTCGCCGAGTATACGGGGAGCCCCGAGATCCTGGACGGTCGCGTCAAGACCCTGCACCCCAAGGTGCACGGCGGCATTCTGTTCGACCGCCGAAATCCCGATCACGCCAGCCAGGCGTTCCAGGCGGGCATCGGCTCGATCGACGTCGTCGCGGTGAATCTCTATCAGTTCCAAAAAGAAGCCGTGGCGAAGAAGCTGTCGGCCGAAGACGCCATCGAGCACATCGACATCGGCGGTCCGACGATGATCCGCGCCGCGGCGAAGAACTGGATGCACGTCCTTGCCGTCATCGACCCGACCGACTACGGCGCCGTCCTCGACGCTTACCAGAACGGCGGCCCCGGCCGCTCGCTGAGGAAGCGCCTCGCAGCGAAGGCCTTCGACGCCGTGTCGAACTACGACCGGATGATCGCGTCCTTCCTCGCGGAAGGCGCCGCCGCCGACGCACCGGCCTCGTGGACGTTGCAGCTGAACAAGGTCCAGGACTTGCGTTACGGCGAAAATCCGCACCAAAAGGCCGCGCTTTACGCGC
>JAYVBB010000664.1:0-2852 GCA_043750715.1 Pseudomonadota bacterium
ACCCGGGCAAGCACGACGTTGGTTTCGAAGGGCAAGTCGCCCACCAGGTCGGTGCTCTTGCGGGCGTCCTTGCAGACGTTGTTTTCGTAGCTGAGGCAGGCGCCCCCGCCCGTGGTCGTCGTGTCGACGTCGCCGCCGCCGACCGCGATGCCTTTGAGCGCGTAGCGCTTGGTGGCGTCGTTCGCATCGGGGAAGACTTTCACGTCTTTCTTCTTCGCGCCGTCGAGCTTGACGTCGGGGGTGTCGGCCGAGAACTTGGCGGCGTTGTCGACGCTGACTTTCACGGCCGTGCAGGTCTTGCCGCTGAATTTTTTCGTTTCGAGGGTGAAGGACAGCGTCGCGTCACTCCCGCCCGCTTCTTTCTTGTAGGTGCCGCCCTGCGACAGGTCGTCGCCACAAACCAGCGTTGCGCTAGTTTTGTCTTCCGGGGGAATCGCTTCGCCGGCCGCAAGCTCGAACTTGACGTTCACTTGCACGGTGAAAGCATTGTCGACCTGCGCCGAGGCCAGGCTGTAGAGGGTCAGGCTCAGCTTGCTGCCGGCGATCTTTTGCACGTCGGAGCCGTAGAACAGGCCGACGTCGTCCTTGCCGTTCGATTTGCCGAACCAGTCGAACTCGAGCTTCTCGGCGTCGGCGACGGGCAGGCGCACTTCGAGGGCACACTCGCTACCGTCCTTGAGCTTGTCGCCCGGAAAGCGCACGAAGTCTTGGTCGGCTTTCCCTTGGCCGGCGACGCGCACCGCGCCGCAGACCAGCTCGTAAGTGAAGGCGCGGTCTTTGTCTTTTTCGTTGATGCCGCCGATCGAGGCGAGCACGGAGCCGTCGCCGGTGCCGGGCCGCTCGTTGTGCTGCAGGCAGGCGGTCAGTCCCCAGAAAGAGTTCGCCGTCAGGGCGCACACGAGTCCGATTCGCTTCAGGCAGGACATGGTCAACTCTCCGTGTTGAGGATTCGGCGTGTCATTCCCAGGCACCGCGTAGCGGCACCGCTGGGAATCTAGGGCGCCCTGGATTCCCAGCGATTTGGCCTTCGGCCGCGTCTGGGAATGACGATTCTGTCAGAGCGAGTCGTACCAGTCCTGGATGACCTTCTTGTTCGCCGCGTCGTAGGAGTTGGCTTTCGGCATCGTGCCGCCCTTCGTCGTGCGCAGCACCGAGTCTTTGGCCGCTTCCAGCTTCTCTTCGGTGTCGAGCACCGGCGGAACCCCACCGGCGTCGTGGCAGCTCGTGCCGCCGCAACCGTTGGGCGACGTCAGCAGCTCGAAGCCCGCTTGCTTCGCTTCGGGGCTGCCACCCGTGCCCGTACCCGTACCCGTGCCCGTACCCGTGCCCGTACCCGTACCCGTACCCGTGCCCGTGTCGTCGTCTTCCGGCATGCCGGCCTTGATCCAGGCTTCGTACTTCGAGATCACCGCCTGGTCGGCGTCGGCGTTGCCTTTCGGCATGCGTTTGCCTTTGATCGAGCCGAGCGAGGCGCTCGCCGCGTCTTTCGATTCCTCATAGGACGAGAGGTCGGCACCGTTCGAGTTGCCCGAGGCATGGCAGCCCGAAGTGCCCGAGCCGCAGCTGTCTTTCTCGTATTTTTTGATCCAGCCGTTGTAGGTGATTTTGGCGCCGGTCGTGCCGCCCTTTTTCTTGCCTTCCGGCATGTCCTGCTCGACCCACGCTTTGAACTTCGCGATCTGCTCGTCCTTCAGCGTCTTCTTCGGCGGCATCTTCTTTTTCGCGTCTTCGGATTCCATCCGCTTCACGATTGTCTTCTGCTTGGCTTGGACCTTCGCCCAGGTCGAAAGATCCGGGCCTTTCTCGGCGTCGGCACCATGGCACGACCCGCAGTTGGTCGAGATGAAGCCTTTGACCCAACCTTCGTAGGTCACTTCTTCCGTCTCTTCGCCTTCACCGCCGTCGCCGCCCGTGCGGGGACGCTCGCTCTTGCTGGTCTGACAGCCGAACAACGACGTCATGGCGAACGGGAGGACGATCGCTAAGAAGAGCTTTAGGCGCATCGCGTTTCCTGAAGAAGAGAGTTTTAGACAGCCAAACGACGGATTTCTGCAAGACCGGGGCCAGCCGCGGCGTTTTCGCAAACGCCTCTGACGCTTCGCGCTTTTGACGCGGCCTTTGCCGCGTCTGTGGCGAAGACTTGGGCATTCGCCCTAAATTGCCAACCTTGTTGCCAGTCTTCTAATAGGGTACCAGAACCTCCGCTTTTTCGCTTACCTAGCCGCGGCGGGAGCAGAAATCCTAGGAAAATCCCCCTGAATTTCCAAGGATTTTTTCGGGGGATTCAAGTCGGGACCAACTCCTCCGAAGGGGTAGTTCCGGCGCCTTTAGCGTCCGGGGGTCTTTAGAGGGGGAACCATCCATGAAGCAGCACGCGAGTTTGCGCGTCATTCCAGAGCCTATCGAGTATCAGGAAGAATTCGACAGCGACGACTTCTTCGCCAACGAGCCCGCCGTCCCGTTACCGCCCGAAGCGGACGAAGAGATCGGCACCGGCTACGAGTTCGCGCGATCCGAGGGAGGCCTGAAGCGCAGCGCGCTGAAGCTTCTCAGGATGCGCTGAGACTGCGCATCAACGGCGGGTCCAGGGGAACTTTCCCCTGGCCCCGTACATTTTTGGACGAGGCTCATACCGCCGATGCCGGAGTCAGGTTCCGCGGCAGCTTTTTCGCGAACAACAACGTCGCGAACAGGCACGGGACCGACGAGATCACCAGCGTCCAGACGGGGCCGATGCGGACGGCGAGAAAGCCCGCGATGAGCCCGCCGACCGGAGCGGTGCCCATGAAGGCGCTCGTGTAGAGGCTCATCACCCTCCCCCGCTTGTCGTCGTCGAGATTCGCCTGGATCAG
>JAYVBB010000665.1:0-2975 GCA_043750715.1 Pseudomonadota bacterium
TGAAAAGCACCTTTAGGCCGGGCCGTAGGGCGCAAAGACGTTCGGCCAAGGTTATGCCGCCGAGCCTAGGCATTACGACGTCGGTGACCAAGAGGTCGATCTTGCCCGGGAACGCGGCTGCGACCGACAACGCATGCTCCCCGTCGTGTCCGACCATGACCCTATAGCCCCGTTCCTCCATGACTGACTTCGCCAGAAGGCGCACGAGCTCGTCGTCTTCCACGAGCAGAATCGTGTCCCACGTTTGAGCGAAACCTTTCTCGGACGGTGCGGCTGTTGCCGCTTTCTCTACCGGCGCCGGGACGATGGGCAGACATACCCGAAAGGTCGAGCCCAAGTCGGTCGCGCTGGAGACCTCGATCGTGCCGCCGTTCTGTGTCACGATTCCGTACACCGTCGCCAAACCAAGCCCGGTACCGCCGCCTGGCCCCTTGGTCGTAAAGAAGGGCTCGAACAAATGCGCCTTGACCTCGGCGGAGATGCCGGCGCCGCGGTCCCGCACCTCGAGCACGGCTGACGGCGTCTGCGTCGAACCGATAGGATTGGATGCCGTGGTGGTAGCGATCTCGATGGGACCGCCCTCCGGCATGGCGTCGCGCGCGTTGAGAACGAGGTTCATGATGACCTGGACCATCTGCCCCGGGTCGACCCGCACCGTCAACGGCTCCGGAGCAAGGCAGAGCTTGATGGGAACTGCCGCACCGATCAGTCGCTGAAGTAGCCCCTCGTTCTCCCGCAGCAGTTCGTTCAGATCGAGTCCGACAGCCTTGACCGGTGCTTTCCTGCTGAAGGTCAGCAACTGGCGGGTCGTCTCCGCGCCGCGGCGTGCCGCTTGCAGAATCATTTCTACTTTACCGCGGCGCGCGTCGCTCGGATCAAAGCTATTGAGCAAGCTGTCCGCCATGCCGAGCACGACTGTGAGCAAGTTATTGAAATCATGCGCGACCCCGCCCGCCAAGCGACCCACCGCTTCCATTTTTTGCGCTTGCTGCAGCTGTGCTTGCGCGCGAAGTAGGGCTTCCTCCGTTTGCTTACGCTCCGTGATATCGAGGAATGTCACGACAGCACCGTCGGGCCTGCCTCCTTCTCCACGTACGGGTACGGCGGAGAAGATCGCCCAAGTCACCTCGCCACTCGGCTTGCGCACCCCCAGAGTCAAAGGCCCCGCCGCTTGGCCCGTGTGCAAACACTGACTGACGGGATACTCCTCGACCGGCATGGTTTCGCCGCTTTCGCGGAGAGTCTCCGTCGCGAAATCGCTCACATAGCGGCTGGTCAGGATCTCCCACGACAGCCCGAGAAGGCGCTGCGCCGTCTCGTTGGCGACGCGAACGGCACCGTCAGGTCCAACGAGTACGACGCCGCCCGACACCGCTTCGATGACCCGGCGGTTCATCTCCTCGCTCGCCCTGAGTGCCTGCTCCGTCTTGACGCGTTGAGTAATGTTCTGCGCCACCCCAATCAGCCGCCGCGGCAAACCGTCTGGACCAAGCTCGACGACGCCGCGTGAGTCGAAGACGCGCTCCTCGCCGCTCGGCAAAATGATGCGATAAGTATGCACATAAGGCTTCGCATCACGCAGGGCTGCGGCGAGAGCTTGCTCGGTGACGGCGCGGTCGTCGGGATGGATCGACGCCATCGCGTCTTCGAAGGCAATTGGCTTGCCGTCGAGGGGCCGGTCGTAAAGACGCCTGAGCTCATCGGTCGATTCAAAGGTGTTGGTGGCAACGTCCCAATACCAACAGCCAAACTCAAAGAGGCGCTGGGAGGTGACCAGAATGGCTTCAGTGCGCTCGAGGACGGTTTCAGCCGTCGACTCGAGAGGCTTTGACTGCTGGGGTGATTGATCGTCAGAGTCGTCCATGGGCGTAAACTAACACGGAAGCGGCGCTCAATTGCCAAGAAAACCGTCATGTTTACCGACGTTCATCGAGGTCCTCTTTTGAAAAACCGATAGGTCGAAGCCGTCGGCGACGTTTCTCAACGCGTGTCTGGGGTTCCGGTAAACGCCACTCGCGTTTTAGGTCCGGGCCAAGTAGAAGCGGCCTCTAGTTCGACCCTTGGTTGCGCTACCTAAAAATCATGGCGATGTCGACGTTCGCCTCGCCGCCGAGGTCAATCAGCGACGGGCCTTGATATTGAAGCGGGCGCATTTTCGGTGACACTGCAAACGTGGGATACCGCGGCCTCGCGACCGGGGCGCGACCGCTTGGGCATGATAGCGGCATGACAAACAATCACGGTCTTTAACCCCTTTAATTTACAAGGGTCCACAAGGTTGTTGCTAAAGGATACAAGGTGTTTACCGACCATGGAGTAGACCCAAAACTCCCTGGAGTCGCTCATGCACACCCTCAGTATCTATGCCTTCATCGTCGCCGCCTCGGTTGCCGTCTCCACCGCCTGCAAGAAGGACGCGTCTGACGACGACAGTAGCGACGACTGCGACGCCACGACGGAAGTTTGCGACGGCAGCGGCGGCGTCGCCAGTGGTGGCGGTGGCGGCGGCGGCGGCGGCACTTCGGATGTTGCGCCCGTGCCTGGCAGCGGACCGTCTTTCTCCGACATCACGAAGACCGGTTACGTCGTGTCTTGGGCAGCAGCCACCGACGACGCTACGGCAGCAGCCGATCTCGAGTATCAACTGGTTTCCGCGGACTCCTCGACGGAGCTAGCGACCCTCGAACAAGCACAGGCGATCGCCGGAGCCGGCGTCGCGATGGCTTGGACGAAGGCGACTCTTTCCATGACGTTTACGGACATCCCTTCTTCCCAGACGACGACTTATGCGGTGCTGGTTCGCGATGCGGGGGGTCTCGCGGCACTCTATCCGGCGCAGGAAGTCACGACGCTCGACCAGGACGCCCCGACGCCAGGCAGCGGCATCATCACGTCAATGATCGTTTTTTCGAATTTCTCCATGACCTGGGGAATGGCGAGCAGCGAAGCCAGCGCTACCAACAAGCTCAAATACA
>JAYVBB010000666.1:0-2562 GCA_043750715.1 Pseudomonadota bacterium
GCGCAACATCTTGTCGCGCAGGTCCTGCTCGAAGCCGCCCATCACTGACAACACGATGATCAACGCGGCGACACCGATCGCGACGCCGAAGACCGAAGTGATAGTCATGAACGACAAGCCACTCTTCTTGCTGCGTGCGACGAGATTCCGCCACGCGATCCACATAATGTAGCCGTGCGATTTGGAACCGTTCATCGCCATCACTCACCATTCCGCAATCAAGCAAATGATTGTTGTTATGCGCAAAATTAAGGCATTTGCCGCGTCAAAAGTGAGCCATATTAGGTTGCTTTCGCCTAAGAGTTCAACCATAGTGATCGTTCCTTGCTTTCAAAAATTATTTAGCATTCGACCTAATAGTACAGTGAGGAGGAGGATCCGATGAAGGTGTTTGGTAAGTTGTTGCGTAGCGTATTGGCGCCGGTGTTCGGCGTTGCCGCTATGGGCGTCCTGTTGACCGGTTGCGGCGATGCCACCGATCCTACGGCTGTGGGCCTAGACGAGTTGAAGTTCTCCTTTGGACTCAACATCGTCGATCAAGGCAACGGCACGGTCCGGCTCCTGTGGAGCGGCTCGAACAACGAAGACGATTTCTCTGGCTACAACATCTACGGTGCCAAGGGTGACGCGCTTGCCGCTCAAGAGGGCAACACGATCAAGCTCCTGAACGACAAAGGCGAAGAAGACACCGCGGGCAAAGCGACCCTCGGCACGATGGGCTACAACGGCAAAGATTGGGAAACGGCCGGCCCGTCGACCAACCCGGACGGCGATTTCTCCGTCTATCCTTACTACACGACGAAAAACGGCGGAGAAGATGCGGTTCTCCCGAGCTGCATGCCGAACAAGAACGACGGCGCGGAGTCGGTCTGTACGCCTCTGACCGCTGAAGCCGGCGCCAGCCACATCTTCAACGGCATGACGCACATCGACCTGACCGGTTTGAAAATCGGCAGCCAGTACTGCTTCACAACGCTTGCCACGCTCGACGACGGCAAAAAAGTCGCGCAGACGACCTCCGAAGTGCGCTGCGTCGTTCCTCGCTCGGCGGTGGATGCGACGGCGACCGCCTCGGGCGTGCCGGCTGACAAGAAGGCCTTCGGCCTCGACCTTGAAGCCCTCCGCGTCGCTTGCGACGTCGACGGCGGCACCAAGTGCGGCGCACTGAAAATGGACACCGACCTCCGCACGGCCGCGACGACGTCGTTCGCCGACGAAGGCGACGTCCAAGACGACCAAGGCTTCACCGCTGACGAGCCGACTAAAGGCTGCAACGCGACGACGACCGTCGCGCTCTGCGTCGAGTACTTCTCCGGCAAGCCGAACTTCACGGCCGGCGCCAACACCGGCATCCAGGATCTCGGCTTCTACTCGGGCTTCGACGACGCGACCCTCCCGGCCGCCCCCAAGCTGTCCGAGTTTGGCGAGCTGCAAAACAAGGACGGCTACTCGGTCGCCGGCCAATCTTTGCCTCTCGAAGCGAACCACGTATACGTCGTCGCCAACGGCATCGCCGGCGTGACCAGCTTCTACTATCACTTCGTCTACGTCGGTGCGATCACGAACGACCAGACCGCTGGTACCGCCTCGTTCCCGATCTCGGTTCGCGTTTCGAACAAAGCTGACTCTCTCTAAGACGACCGGAAACAAAGGAGCAACCAAACCATGCAGGTTAAGAATATGTTGAAATTAGGCATGATCCTGGGCGTCGGTCTGTTGGCCGCCGCCTGCAGTGACAAAGCTAGCGATCCGGGAACGGAAAGCAAAAGCGACTTGAACCCCCCCGGTACTCTTTGGACCGTGACGCAGGACGGCGGAGTCGAACTCCGTTGGACTGCGGGTAACGTCGAAGAAGACCTCAACGGCTACTACGTGTTCGCGGTCGACGCGAGCAAAGTCGCCGACGCCAGCGGCCTTCTCGCCGCCGTCAAGCCGACCTATCCGGCCGGCGTTAACCTCGCCCTCTCGGGCATTCCGCGCTGCAAAGACAACACGAAGTTCTTCGAAGCGTTCGGCTTCACCGCTACCGACAAAGAGTGCGAAGACGACACCGCCCCTGCCGCCGCCACCACCGCTGGTGCCACGCTGCAAAACGGTAGCAGCCTCGCCGAGGAAACCGCCCCCGCCGCCGAAGGCGACGCCGCGGAAGTGCTGAAAGGGTTCGCCAAGTGCGAAGCCGGCAGCTCTGCCGACATCTCGCTCACGGCCGTTCCCCCGGTGGTCAAGACGCAGAAGTGCCTGATCAAGAAGCTAGGCGACGCCGCCGCTACTCCTCTCGCGAACGGCACCAGCTACGCCTTCATCGTCATGGCCGCCCGTGACGACCGCAGCAAAGTGTCGTGGACGTCGAACGTCATCGTCGACACCCCTTCCGCCGACGGCCTCCCGGCTGACTCCAAGCTCGTGCTTGGTTCCGGCCAAGTGGCTTCGGTCGACCTGAGCACCGTCGCGACGGGCAAAGGCACGCTGTCTGCTGCCGCCGATTGCGGCGCCGGCGCCGACGGCAGCCCCTGCGCGTCGATCTCGGTCAGCAACACGATTGCCGCTGCCGGAGCGAAAGTG
>JAYVBB010000667.1:0-4501 GCA_043750715.1 Pseudomonadota bacterium
GCCGCCGCGACGTCGCCTTCCTGGCCGGCAAAGAGCGGACTCACCAGGACTTCGAGGCGCAGATCGGCAAATTCAAAAGAAAGCAGAACCTGACCCGGACGCGCCTCTTCGACGTCTACGAAGACGACAAGCTCGGCGCGCAGGGCAAAAAGAGCATGGCCTACGCGTTCTACTTCCAAAACGCCGAGCGGACCCTCACCGATCAGGAGGTCGACCAGGAAGTCGGCCAGCTCATCGCCTGGCTCGGGGAAACGCTGCAGGTGACGCAGCGATGAAGGCGATTTTGGCTCTCCTCTTGCTCTCGACGCCAGCTCTGGCCGACGACCTCGCGAAGGTCGACGGCGAAGCCATCACCGCCGAGACCATGAAACAGGCCTCGGAGGGCATGGGCCCGCGCGGCGGGCAGATGATGGAAAATCCGCAGCTCCGCCGGCAGTTTCTCGACCACATGATCGACAGCCGTCTGGCCGCGCGCGCCGCGGAAAAGGCCGGGCTGGAAAAATCGAAGGACTTCCAGTCGCAGCTCGACGAAGCGAAGCGGCAGATCCTTTCCGGTCTCTACATGAAGCGCTACGTCGGGCAGCGGACGACGCCCGCCGACGTGAAAGCCTATTTCACCAAAGAACCCAACCGCTTCTCGAAGAAAGAGATTCACGTCCTCCACGTGCTGGTGAAGACCGAGGCCGAAGCGCAAAAAGTCCTCGACGAGGCGCGCGCCGGCAAGGACTTCGCCGAACTCGCCAAAGCACATTCCGCAGGTCCCAGCGCGCCCAAAGGCGGAGACCTCGGCTACTTCCACAGGGGCCGCATGGTGCCTGAGTTCGAGGCGGCCGCTTTCAAGACACCCCCGGGCGAAATCTTCCCCAAACCCGTGAAGACCGTCTTCGGCTATCACGTGATCAAAGTCCTCGACGAGCGCGGCAGCGACCAGGTCGCCTTCGAAGACGTCCGGGAACGCGTGCTGGAAGCGCTCGAGCTCGACCTCCGCGATCAGATGGCCGCGGAGCTGCGGGCCAAGGCGAAGGTGTCGGTCAACGAAGAAGCGCTCAAGCGCTTTCATTGAGTGCGGCGGAGCTTCCCTGTTTGGCCTCGGCCTCGGAAAGGTATTCGAGGATGATCAACGTCTGGTCGTCGTCGAGCACGGTTTCCTTGCCGGCAGCGAAAAGCGCCTTTTCGACCAGGTCGAGCGGCAGAGTCGTGTAGACCTGTTTCAGCTTGTCCATTTCCGCCATGAACCGCATTTGCGGGACACGGCCTTCCATGACGCCGTCGGTGCAGGCGACGAGCAGGTCGCCGACCGCCGGCGAGATCTCGTCGAGTACGATGCGGCCCTCGCCGGTCTTCTCGACGCCCAGCGGGTCGCAGAAACTTTTGCCCACCAGCCTCGGTTTCTGCACGCTGACGTTCATCCAGGGCGACGTCGCGATTGAAGTGACGATGGCCTGGTCCTCCGTGAGCAGAGCCAGGGCCAGCGTGCTGTACTGCTTTTCACGGAAGAGCTCGCGGATCGTCTGGTCCAGGTCCCCGATCAAGGCTTTCAGCGCGTCTTTGCCTAGCGTTTGGTCCGCCTCGCGCCAGGTCCGTGCGTGGCGTAGCCAGATCCCCGCGATTGCCGAGGTGATCAGAGCCGCGCTCGTGCCTTTGCCGACCACGTCGCCGATGGCGAGGATGGCGACCTTGCCCGAGGAGTCGGGAATGAAAGCCTGCACCCAGTCGCCCGCCATGAGTCCGTACGGCTGGTAGCGGAACCGGTAGCGCCAGCGGCCGAAGACGCCTTCGTCCGAAGGTGGATGCAGAAGGCTCTGCACTTCGCGGCCCAGGTCGAGCTCGCGGGCGACGACGAACTGCCGGTACTCGGTGAGCTTCTGCTTTTGTGAGGTCTCGAGCCGGTCCCAGTGCGCGAGGAGCTCCTGGCAGACGTTGCTGAGAACCCGGTCCACCAGCCAGAAGTCCCAGGTGTCGGTCTTCACGCTGAGGTGGGCCAGGCCGAGCGTCACGGTGTCGCGATCGATCACCATTACGGACGTCTGCGTCCGTTTCGTAGCGGCGAGCGACAACCGGTAAACGTAGTGGCGCACGTATCCACCGCAGGGAGGCGGCGTCGCTTCCTGAAACTCGTGGCTCGTCTCGCCCCGCGGCGCATTCGCCTGTTCCTTCAGATCGACCTTGCGCGAGAGCAGGGGGCTTCTGCCCTCGAACGTCACGCCGCACTCGGGAAAGCGGGCTTTGAGCGTCGTCTGGGTGGCGGCCTCCAGCTCTTCGAGCGTCACCGCGCGGGCTGCGCCTTCGCGGAACCGGCGCATCACTTGGATGTAATGTTTGAATGCGACCATGCGTCCCACCACGGCGTTGGCGGAAAACAGGGCGAGGGACAAGCCGAGGCTCAGCAACGCCTGGATCGGCACACGGTACTTCTGCTCGAGGTAGAGCTGGACCACGGAGAACGCCAGCGTCGCGAAGAGGAAGAGCGCCGACGTCGCCACGACCGAGCCGGGCGCGGCCCAGAAGCCCAGGAGCAGGAGCGCCGCGCCGGCGGCGAGCGGCAGCCAGGCAAACGTCGCTTCGGTTCTAAGCGGCGGCCGCCGCACGGTGTCGCCCGAGATGACGCCGTCGAGCAGACGCGCGGCCATGCGGTATTCGGTGGTGATACCGTCGATGGTGCCGAGGTCGCCGGGCCCCTTGACCTTGCGCGTCTCCGACGACGTCAGGACGACCAGTTTGCCTTTGAGCTGGTCGAGGCGCTTGCCGCCCACGACGTCGAGAAAGGAAAGGGTCGCGAGCTTTCTTGCCACCAAATAGTCGTCGGTCGAGACGGACGCCTGCGGCGCGCAGTGCTGCTCTTCGAGCACGGTTGCTTTGGCCTTGGGTGCGCGGCCTTCGCTGACCGTGATGCCGTTCGCAAGACGCACGGGCCCCGCCGCCATCTCGGCCGCGGCATATACCAGCGCCGAGGGCACGACGAGGCTACCGGGCTTCTTCGCGTCGTCGTAGTAAAGCGGCACGCAGAAGACCCGGGCTTCGGTGCCGAAACGGGCGCCGGTGCCGACATGTTTCTCACCGCGCAGGAACTTGCGCGCCTCGCGGAGCTTCAGCGGCAGGTACGGCAAGTCGTCGGCCTTGAGCTTCTTCCGGCCGAGCAGCGATTTCGCGACGAGGAAGCGTTCTTCCTTGTCGTCGAGCTCCTGCCCTTTCTCGAACTCCAGGCTGGAGCCGATGACGGTCTCATAGTCACGGATGGACTCGGCCAGCTCGTCGTCCGACGGCCCCTCCTGAAAGTGCAGCAGCGACAACACGGGAGGATGTCCGTGCTCGGCGAGGGTCGTAAAGAAGCGCACGTATTGCGCGCGGTCGATCGGCCAGCCGAATGCTTTCAACGTGGCGTCGTCGATCTCGACGATGGCGACGCGCGACGGCGCCTTCGCTTTGATGGAACGCAGTCCGGCTATCAAGGGATAGATCCGGTCGTTCACCCCTTCGAGCCACGCCGTGAGAGCCTTCGCGGGGAAGACGGGCACGACGGTCTGGAAGAGCAGCGCCGGCAGGACGCAGGCGGCGCAAAGGACGATCTGGTAGCGGCGATTCCCCATCTCAGGCGTATCGACCGCAAACTGGTGGGGTTTAGCCCGGGATTGCGCCGATAAATCCAGTAATATCAGTGTCTTCTAGAGGGCAGAAACGAAAAGATAGCCCTGACCGTGCTGGGTCCGGATCCGCTCTGATTTCAGCCCCGCCTGCCGCAGTTTGGCTTTCAGGCGGCTGACGTAGACGTCGAGCGTGCGCGTGCCCTGGGCGCGCTGTCCCCAAACCTCTTTGAGGAGCTCCGCTTTGCTCAGCAGACGGTCCTCGTTGGCCGCCAGGTACGCCAGCAACGAGAACTCGCGCTCGGTCAGCGGGATCAGCCGGCGTTTGTGGAACGCGGCGCGGCTTTCGACGTTGACCCGGAGCTCGCCGAAGATGAACACGCGTCGATCCGGGTCGACGTAGCTCGCCGCCGCGGGTGGACCCCAGAGCGTGTAGACGCGGAAGCTCCGGCCGCCGAGAGTGAGCGTCGAGACGGCGATGTGAACCACGCGGGACTCCCCGTCCGGCTGCGCGAAGCGAATGGTCCCCGAGCGTTTGTTGCGGTGCTGCACGAACGACGCCTCGAGCTCCGCGCGGGTGCGCGCCGCCGAGCCGAACTCGTGCACGCCGAGGCGGCAAAGCGCCAGGAACGCGGGGTTGACGTAAACGGGCGCCAGACCGTCGGTGTAGACGCCGACGGCGGTGCCGACGGCCCCATAGAATTTCTCGCAGTCTTGCGCGACTTTTGCCATGTTACGACTTATTTACGACTCTGTTTCACATCATTTACGATTGAATCGCTAAAGTGCGCCCTCGTCAATGCGACGACCTACGAAAGGGGATCCCACCGATGCTTACCACCGCCGCTTTAGCCCTCACTCTCTACGCCTGCGAATTCCAAGGCGGTCCGCTCTGGTCCGCCGGAGGCCCGGTGTTCAAA
>JAYVBB010000668.1:0-4231 GCA_043750715.1 Pseudomonadota bacterium
GCTGCCGAGCTGGATCGCGACGCTCTTCCACAACATCAACTATCACGTGCCGCATCACCTGAACCCGGGCGTCCCGTTCTACCGCCTGCCGGAGGCGCATGCCTGGCTGAAGGAGCAAGGCGTCCGTCCCGTCGAGGCCAAATTGAACCTCCATGCTTTGCGGTCGGTGCTGAGTCAAAGCCACCTTTTCGATCCCGCGACGGGCGCCTTCGCCCCATTCACCGAGGGAGCATCATGAGCGACCGCAAACCCATCATCTACGAAACCACGGTGCCAGTCCGCTTCGGCGACCTGGACCCCTACGGCCACGTCGGGGCTCACGAGTACCTGGGTTTCGTCGTTGGCTCCCGGTGGCAGTACGCCCAGGACGTGCTGAAGATCGCGCCGAGCGAATTCATCGAAAAAGGCGTCGCGTTCTACATGAACCGCGCGGAAACGGACTTCGTCCGTCCGATCGTCGGCACCCCGATCGTCGTCGTCAAATCGCACGTCGCGGAAGCGACGGGGTCGAAGCTCGCCGTCCCGTTCCAGGTCGAGTCGACCGCCGACAAAGGCAGCAAGGTCTTTTGCAAAGGCCTCCTCTCCTTCGTCGTGATGGACCTGAAGACGATGCGCCCGCAGGATCTGCCGGCTTGGGTGGAGCCTTACTTTTTCCAATGATCGAAGCCGCCAAATATTACGAAATCATGGAAGAACCGTTTCGGGCGCTTTGCCCCGAAAAGTCGGGTTTCATGAATTTCGGCCTTTGGCCGGCTTCGACCCTGAAGGCGGCACAGGCGGCGCTCGTACGCTCGACCCTGGAAGCACTCCACGCTCGTGCCGGCTCGACGCCCTCCCGAATCCTCGAGGCGGGCTCCGGCTGGGGAGCAAGCCGCGAGCTCGTGGCGGATCAATTTCCCCGGTCCGCTTACGTCGGCGTGAATTTCTCGAAAAATCAGGTCGAGCATGCGCGCCACGTCAATCGCGCGGTCGCGGCGACGCGTTACGTGCAATCCTCCGTCGAGGCGCTGACCCTGGACGCGCTGGGCGGATCGTGTGACGCGCTGTTTGCGGTCGAGGCAGCCATCCATTTCGACAAGACGGCGTTCCTTCGCCTTGCCGCAGAGATCGGCGTCCGGGCCTTGGCGCTCGCCGAGATCCTGGTCGAAGACATGCCGGCGCTCCGACAAAATCCCTATGCTTCCCCGGCGCTTCACAAGTGCTGGTCGCTAGCCGAATACCGGTCAGGGCTCGCGGCCGCAGGCTTCCATGACCTCGCGGTGCGGGACGTCACGGCCGAAGCTTTCCAGGGCATGGCCGACCACACCCGCGGCATCGCTGCCGCGACGTTCGCCGGCAGCCCGGTGATTCTCGCCCAGCTGCAAAAGGCATTCGAAGACCTCCACGGCCTCTCGGCGGTGGGTAAAGTGCGCTACGTGATCCTCTCCGCCGTGCGGGGGGACGACGCATGAACCACGTCGACGAACTGAAAAGGAACTCCGCGCAACTCATCGCTCAGGGTGACCACGCCGCGGCGATCCGGATGTACGAGAGCGCCCTGACGTCCGGACTGGCGGCGAGCGAGCGGTTCCAGATCATGACGGATCTCGTCAATGCGTGTGTGCGGGTGTCCCATCACAGTCAGGCCCTTCGACACGCGGCGACCCTCGAGACCGAGCTGGGTCTCCCGCCGTTTCGCCGGCTGCGCACGCGGATGGCATCGATTCTGGTCGCCATGGGCTACCTGTCCGGCCCTGGCGTTTTGAAGAAGAGCCTGATCTGGATGGCGCGGGCTCTCGTCGGCGCGTCGCGGATGCGGACCGCGCCCTGGCAGGCGGTCCGCGCGATTCAGTTCGCGCACTTCTGGAACGACATCGAACGCTGCGTCCACTACGCGGTTCTGCAGCTCAGCCTCGTCTCGAACAAGGACGAGGAAAGTGCGTCGATGGCTTGGCTCGGATACGCCATGGCGTACCGGGGAATCTCCTGGCTCAGCGTGTCCGTGCTCGCACAGGTGATCGACGAGGCGCGGGCGCGCGGAGCCGATGCGCTGACCGCCGACCTCTATCCGCTGCTGGGTCTTTCCTTTTTGATGACGGGTCGGTCCGCCGAGGTCAAGGCGACGTTCGATGCTTACGACAAAGAGTTCCCGAATGCGCCCGAGTTCTACAAGCTGCTGACGCTCACGGCGCGCATCAACCTTCACATCGCGGGAGGGGAGCTCGTCGACGCGGAGAAAGCCATCGGGCGCTGCTTCTCCTACGCCTTCGCGATGGACAAAAGCCGCCACCACATCCAGATCTACGGCGCGAGTGCGGCGCTTGCCGCCGCGGAAGGTCGTCCGGACCGGGCGCTTCGGGATCTCAAAGTTTCGGAGCAGGCGGCGCTGGCGAACGACAACCATCTCGACTTTCTGATTCACTACCGCTACGCCGCCCTGGTTCATTTGAATCTGCATGATTCGCCGGCGGCGGAGCGCTGTCTGGAACGTCTGGCGGTACACCTCAAAGCCTACGGCAGTCCGCTCTGGTATCACTGCCAATATGAAGAGCTGCGCGGCCTCGTCCGGCGGTCGTCGTGGACCTTCCGCTCGGCGTTCACCGTCTGGGTGCGGTGCCTCGGTCATTCCCTGACGAGTTTCAACCTCGACGCCGCGCTGGATCTCGTCCGGAAATCCCGCCTGCACCTCTTCGTCGAACGCCGCCATTATTGGTCGTCAGGAAGCGTCACGGCCTACCTCAAGCACAAGCTCACCAGCCTTCCCGAGGAGACGAAAAACCGCGAAGCGAGCAACTTCTCGGAAAAGGTCAGCCAGGCGATCCTGGACCTCGGCCGCGGCGAAGACCGCGTCGAAGACCTTGTGAGCCAGATCTTTCCGGATTCGACCGTGCTACACGCGCCAAATCTCCGCGGCCTGGTCGACGCGGCCCGCGTGCTCGTCGACACCGACGGCTTCACGATTTTCGACGACCAGAGCCAGACGATCCGGGTCCCGTGCAGCGACGGCCGTTTTCTCCTCGGACTCGTCGTACCCAAGCTCCACGACGCGGCGGTCGACCAGGCCGTCGGCATTCTGACGTCCGGACTCGACGTCCACTCGGTCTCTTTCGCCGAGGCGGCTCTGAAGCTCGTCGTTTCGGACTTCGCGAGCTTGGCCGCGGCCAAGACGCTGGCCGAGCGCCAGGCGAAGGACCGTGAGATCATCGCGGTCGGGCGCGCGGCTCAAGCCCTCGCCCACGACATCCGGCGGCCGTTCTCGCTGATCAGCGCCGGCCTCTCGGTGCTGTCGCGCGCCCAGACGCCGGAAGACATCCAGACCAGCGCGTCGCAACTTAGGGCTGACGTCGAGGCGTCGCTCGAGAAGGTCAACGCGATGATTCGCGACGTCATCCAAGCCGGCTCGCCGCTGCATCTGGAGAAGACGGGCGGGGATCTGAAGGATCTGCTCGAAGCGAACCTCGACGCCGTCGTGCGGTCTTTGGCGGGCGCTCAGGCTTGCGTATCGATGAAGCTCCGCCATTCCGCCAATGTCCGCGTCGACCGCGTCAAACTCGGGCGTGCCTTCGACAACGTCCTGATCAACGCCTTTCAAGCCACGGCCGGAATGGGCCGGATCTGGATCCGCTCCCGGGATTTGGACACGGCCAAAGGTGCCGCAATCGAGCTGGTGGTCGGCAATGACGGCCCTTCGATCGCGGTGGACGCCCTCTCCCGCCTCTTCGACCCTTTTTTTACATCGGGAAAAAAGGGCGGAACGGGCCTCGGTCTCGCCATCACGCGGAACGTCGTCCGCGCGCACGGCGGTGAAGTCGTCTGCCGGTCGTCCGGGGAAGGCGTCGAGTTCGTGTTCACGCTTCCGGCGGAGGCGGCGGGTCGCGTCGACGAAACGCCGGCGCGGGTGCCAGGTTGGGTCGCGCTCGCCGACGACAGCCCGTTCGTGCTCGACGCCTGGAAGCACGCGTTGCCTGGCGTTTCGGTGCGTACCTTCACCCGAGGTACGGACCTCTTGCATGAAGTGCGGAGAAAACCCGCGTTGCTGGACGATTTGACGTGCGTCATCACGGACTATCACTTCGGGGACCACGAGATGACGGGCCTCGAGCTGCTGAGCGAGCTGCGCAGCCTCGATTCCGCCATTCCGGTGGTGCTCGCGAGCGACGGCGAGTTTTCGCACGAGGTTCGGCGCCGGTTCGACCGCGTGGTCGCGAAGATGGCGGTCAACCGGCAGACGGTCGCTACCTGAGTTTGGTCA
>JAYVBB010000669.1:0-1974 GCA_043750715.1 Pseudomonadota bacterium
ACTGAGGTCATCCATGGTTTCGGGGCGCGGACTCGTATTTTTGGCCTTGGGCATCTCGACCGTCGCCGCCGTCGGCTGCCGCCGGAAGCTGCCGGATTCCGAAGTGAAGAGCGTCGATGCGATCACGACGGGCGACGACGCCAAGCGGCATCTCGGCGACTGCGGTGATGCGGCGACCCAGGACCGCACCGCCGAGGCGGCCCTCGACAAGGTGTACGCACGCCTGCCGCAGAAGTTCCGGAAGCAGTTCCCCGACCTGAAAGCCAAGATCAAGCTGCAGGACGAGGCCGACGTCGCCAAGGAATGCCAGCAGGTCGCCAGTGGCGACACGCGCGCCGAAGAACGCAGCAAAAACCTGTCGTCCTGCTGGAAGATCGACCTCGGCGCCGCCTCGGGGAGTCCCCTGGTGCCGATGATCCACATGACGCGCAACCGGAACCTGGTCCACCGCGATCTGCTGGCGATGGTGACCTACGCGGTGCTCGAGCTCTACATCGACAAGGTCGGGGTTGGCCTCGACAAGATGGACGACGCGGCTAAAAAGTCGCTGACCGAAGAGCTCGAGAAAGCCAGCCCCGGCACCAAGCTCGAAGACCTTTCCGCCTTCGTCGAGGTGGTGCGCTCCGACCGCCACGCGCTGGCCGGCGCCGTCGTCGACGACCTCACGGCGAAGAAGGCCGACGACGCGCTGGCGAACTTCCGCAAAATGTTCAGCGTCTCGTCGAACGAGGACCTAAAGGCCTCCGTCCCGGCCAGCAACTTCTTCTTCGCGGAAATGCTCGAGAGCTACTACTGCTCGGACGTCTCGCGGGAAGCGATTGCCAAGCAGGGTCTGGCGACCGCCTGGACCAGGATGCAGGCCATCGCCAAGTACCTCGACTCGCCCTGATACCGCGGAGGCGCGGAGTTTTTTTTAACCGCGGAGGACGCGGAGTTCGCGGAGGGTGGGAATGGCCTTCGGCGGAGCCGTTTAAACAGTCTCCGCGTACTCCGCGTCCTCTGCGGTAAAAAGCTCCGCGAACTCCGCGGTAAAAACCTTAGAACAGGACGACGCCGACACCCAGGAACCCGCCTCTTTCCTGCGACGTTGTCGTCACTTTCCCCTCTAGCAAGCAGGTCCCGGAGTCCGGAGCGCAGCGCCGCGACTGGGTGAAGCGGTTGAACAGCCCGAGCTGCAGCGAAAGCTTGCCCGCCGGGTAGACGTCGAAGACCAGGCGCTGGTAGCCCAGGGTCGCGTCGTCCGTCTTGTCGACCATGAGCCCGCCTTCGAGGACCGCCGCCATTTTCGTGCCGAGATAACCGTACGACGCGCTGCCGCCGAAGAGGCTGAGCTGTTTTTTCTCGAGAATCGGCAGCTCACCCGCAGCGGACGCGTATTCCAGCGGGAGGAAGGGCAGCTGGGCCGCCGCCGCCGAGACGCCGAGGCTCAGGACCTGCGATTTCACGCCCCAGAAATCCAGGATGTTGTAGCCGACCGTGAGGTCGGCCGAATAGCGGGCCTGATAGACGTGGATCTCCTCGTCGCCGAACACTTCCTCCTGCATCACGCGGTCGTTGTGCTCGTGGTAGGAGCCCTGCGCGCTGACGATCAGGCCCTTGACCGGATTGATCCAAAGCCCCGCGCCCTCGCCGCCCGACTTTTTCTCGGACTTCAGGTCGACTTCGAGCTTCTGGAGACGGAGCTCTTCCGTTTCGTAGAGTCCGAAGAGATAGACGAGGTGCACGCGGCGATTGCCCGGCTCGTCCGGCAGCTGCAGAACGGGCGGAGGCGCGTCGGGCTTGGCTCCGGGCGTTGCTTCCGCGACGGCGGCGGCGGGGGGAGGTGCGGTGACGGGAGGCTGCGCGACGGCGGGTGCCGGCGCAGGCGGAGGCGGCACGCCCGTGTCGATCTTCAGCGAAGGGTTGAAGTGGTAGGTCCGAAAGGTGCGCAGGTCGCCGCTGTAAGGCACGACCTCGACGGTTTGCGAGGTTTGC
>JAYVBB010000670.1:0-5375 GCA_043750715.1 Pseudomonadota bacterium
GGGCACAGTTTGCGTCAGCAACAGGTCAACATGATCGCCTGGAAAGACCAGCAAGCTGACCGAAGCGCAGAAACAACCCCTGCTCGCCGCGTATGAAGCGCTGACCAACGTCGCGAAACCGTCGCTCGCCGAGCTCACCGACTTCATGAGCCAACTCGAAGCCGCGCAGCTCGTCGGCGCCGAAGACCCGATGTTCGGCTCGCTGGCGAAGCAGTTCTACTCCTCCAACACGGGGGCCATGACCAAGTCCTACCGCGGCGAGTACGCCGCCTTCGCGACTATCCTGCATGAAGTCGGTCACCAGTTCGGCATGGATCACGCTCACCATCCGGGCCAGGATTCGATCACCGGCACGTCGAGCAAGACGCAAGTCAACGAGCAGAATCAGAACGTCACCGACATCGCGACGATGGCTTACGGCCTCCGTTACGACTTCCTGACTGAAGACGACAAAGCCGGCATCCAGAGCGACGCCGCCAACGTCCGTCAGTTCATGACGACGCACAAGTAAGGATCAATGAACCATCGGCTCGTGCAGGGAGCGCGAGCCGTCTTCGTTCAGGAGCGGCCTGGTGCCGTCGGCAACGAGTGAGCCCGGGAGCTCGAGTCCCGGCAGCTCCAGCTGCTCGACCGCCAGGTCGTTCTTTTGCGCGTGCTCGAAGATGCCCTGCAGCACTTTCGCTAGAACCGGCAGCGTGACGTTCGCCGTTTCCTGATAAATCACCAGGGGGAAGGTGAGCTCGGCGTCGGGATCCTTCTTCAGGATCTCGGTGTATTCTTTGAAGACCTGGAGCACTTCGGTCGCGGTCGAATAGTCCAGCGCCGCGAGGCTTTGCGGGATCTCTCTCAGGCTCGACTTGGCCGTCGGGATGACGAACGGCTGGGTGTGCGGCGTGACCTGGGGCCAAAGCGCCTTGACCCACTGGAACAGAGGGAAGCGCTGGACGCGCGGCGCCACCATTTCCGGCGAGACGGCGGAGAAGTCGTAGCGCAGACCGGCGCGGGAGGCCGCTTCCAGGACTTCAGGAGAGGCGACCCAGCCTTCGGTCGTCATGCCGCGGGCCCGGCCGAAACCGTTTTGCTCGAGCGTATCCAAGGCGGAGGCAAGCAGCGCGTCCAGGTCCTTTTCCGGATAGAGATTTACGGGAACGTCGAGTCCGCAGTCGACGGCGCATTCCGTCGGGTCCATCGTGTTGCCCCAGAACGTCGGGCCGCCGCGGAAAATGACGCCGGCTTTGGTCGCCAACGATTTCCACCCGGCCAGGGCGACGCCGATCTGGTCTTTGGGTTTCATCAGCGAGCGAATTTTGGTTTGGGCGAGCGCGGCGTCCGCGCCGGGACGCAGAAAATAGGCCGGACTTACTAGGTGCACGAAGCTGACGTCGGTGAACACGCTGCGAAAGGCGCGAAGCGCCTCGAGATTGCCTTCCTTGAGGTCGCGGCCTTCCCACTGCAGGACGACGGCGAGCTTCAACGCCTTGGCGGAGTCGCCGAACGCGACTCCGGGGCCCAGGACAAGGGAAGCGGCGGCAAGGAGCAGCGGGGCGATACGCAAATGCGGTTCCTTCAGCGGCGGCGTTTGAGCTTCGACGGGACGCGCACGGGAGTGGCTGCGAGGATCAGCGGCAAGCTGATCAGGAAGAGTAGGAACACCTTCGACGCATCGCCGCTGGGGATCGAGATGGTCCCGCATTTGAAAGGGTTGTCGTCGCCTTTGTCCTTCTTCTTGCCTTTGTCGTCGGAAAGGTCCTGGGGCAAGGCGCTGGTCGTGCCTTCGAGCGCCGGGATCGCCGTCGGTACGACGTCGACTATAAACTCTCCGAGGTTGTGCGCTTCGGCGGTGGCTTTGATCAGCTCGAAGTTGGCGCCGGCGTAGAGGTCCCGGTCCGCGGTGAACATCGCGAGCACGAAGTCGCGGAGGCCCGAGTCTTCGCGGAAGTAGGAGATGGCCTTGAATACGAGGGCGCTGACGCTGTCCTGCGCCAGCTTGTCGCCTTTGTAAAGATCCCAGATGAACCCGGAGATCAGCTGGCCGCGCAAGTGGCCCTGGCGGGACCAGGCGTTCCAGTTCTCGTCCTGGTACTTCAGGTCGATCTCCCCCGAGCGCAGGCACTGGCCTTCGATGATGCAGGCGGTCGTGCCTTTGGGACAGATCGATTCGCCGAGGCAGGCGTTGCCCGTGCGCATGAAGACGAAGCCGTCGGCCAGGCCTTCGTGGAGAATCAGCGATTCGCCGCTGGTGCTGGTCAGGGTCCTGTAAATGACATGGTGGCCGAACTCGTGAGAAACGACGTCGCCGTCGGTGACCAGGTTGCGGAGGATGGCGCCGTCGCCGTCGTCGATCTGGATCTGGGGAAGGCTGCCATCTTCGTCGCTGCCCGGCGTAAAGAGGGCGTTGTTGGACTGGCCACCCGGTTTGACGTGGATCTTGATCTGAATCGGTTGCGGACCGTACCACTCGAAGCCGAGAGCCTTGAAGAAGTCGAGGTGCGCTTGGGCGTGGACGTAGGTCTGGACTTCTTCGAACTGCTTGTCGGTCTCGGGGAAGTCGAACTTGTTCGTGGCCGAGCTGGCGCGCGTGTAAGTCGAGGGGACGTACGTTTTCAGGTACGTGCTGGTGAGCGTGCCGTCGCCCGCCAGGTCGGTCAGCGGGACCGACTTCGCCGCACCTTCGAGGATGTTTTGCTCGTAAGCGGTCGCCGAGCCGTCGACGTCGAAATAGCCGTTTTCGAGGGCGACGACTTCATAGCCATCGGCCAGGACCCGGTAGGGAAGGGCGTCGATTTCGACTTTAAGCTTCCAAACGGGAAGCAGGGAGCCGCCCGACGCGTAGAGGCATTTACTGGAAGAGAGAACCTTCACGCGGTCGGTTCCGACCTGTGCTTTGACCTGGTCCAGGCTGAGGTCGAAGTCCGGCCAGTCGCGCGACGGCAGCGGTTCGTTGAGATCGACGTTCGGGAGGTCGCCGAGCACCAGCGTCGAACGGTCGGCGAGCTCGTGCGCTTTCATCTGAAAGCCGCACAGCGGAACGCCGGCGACGTAGAAGCGGATTTCGTGGGACTTGGTGCCGGTGTCGACCAGGCTCAGGCCGCGCGAGTCGGTCGAGCGAATCTCGAGCAACGGGTTCGTCATCTTGTCGCGCAGGGCGCGAAGTATGGTGTCGTTGAAGGAAAGATGACCGTTCTGGAACAGCGAGAAGCCCGCGGGCTTGTCGGCGTCGTGCGCTTGGAAAGGGTGCAGCGCGAATTTGGCCGAGGAAACCGGCATGCGGCGGAAGGCCCGATCAGCGGTTTGAAAGCCGAGGCCGAACGCTCCCGAAGCGGGTAGCGCGAGTGCCAGGGCGAGAATGCGCGTCGGAAACCTCATGTCCCGTACCTCTTGTGACAGGTGCCGTCGGCGCGGGCAAACCCACGCCAGTCCTAAGGATTCCTATCGGCAAAAAGGCCCGTTTCCCTTAGACGTCGTTGCGCCAAAGGGTGATTTCTCAAGGCATTTTCGCGATTTAACGGAGTTTCCCAGGAGCCCCGGAGGCAGTCATTACGCCCCCGTCCAGAAGCAGCGCATGGTCGCAGAGGCGTTGAATTTCCTGCCAATCGTGGCTGACGTAGAGAACGGGGACTTTCGCCTCGCCGACGATCTTTTCGATGTAACCGAGCAGGTTCTGCCGCCGCGCCGCGTCCAGAGACGCCAACGGCTCGTCGAGCAATAAAAGGTCGTGCGGCGCGAGTAAAGACCGGCCGAGCGCGACGCGTTGGCGCTCTCCGCCGGAGAGCTGGTCGGTACGACGGCCGAGAAAGGGCGCGAGCTCCAACAGGCCGACGACGGCGTCGAAGGACGGCGCCGCGGTGTCGCCGAACCGGAGGTTGCCCTCGACGGTGAGATGGGGAAACAGCGCGGAATCCTGCGGCACCCAGCCAAAGCGCCGACTGCGCGCAGGCAACCAGATCTTTTGCGCCCGGTCGAAGAGAGTCTTCCCGGAGACCGTCGCGCGGCCTTGCACGCGGCCTTGCGGGCGGAGGCCGAGGAGCACTTCGAGCAACGTCGTCTTGCCGCTGCCGGAAGGGCCGAAGATTCCCGTCGCCTTGCCGCTCCAGGAAACGTCGAGCGAGAGGCGGAACGGCTCCGGCTTCGCTTCGGTTTCATAGGTGAATTGCAGCTGAAAATCCGTCATGCCCGCTTCGCCATCAGCTGGCCCGCGACCAGCGCACCCAGGGCGAGCGCGAACGACACCCCGGCCAGCAGCCACGCGTCGGCGTCGTGCCCGGCATTGATGCGGGAATAGATCCCGAGCGCCAGCGTCTCCGTCTGGCCTGGAATCATGCCAGCCACGAGATTGGTCGCCCCGAATTCGCCGAGGCACCGGGCGAAGGCAATCAAAGCGCCGGCGGAGAGCCCGCGCGCGGCCAACGGCAACGTCACGCGCCCGAAGATGCGCCAAGGCGATTGGCCCATGGTCTCCGCGAGCTGCTCAAGGCGCCGCGGCACGTTGGCGAACGCCTGCTCGGCTGCCTTGACGAAGAGCGGCAGCGCGACGACGAACGACGCGATGGCCGCGGCGGGCCAGCTGAAAACGAGCTGGTCGCCCGTCAGAGATTGCCAAAGGCGTCCCACTGGGCTGCGCGGAGCCATGACGTAAAGCAGCACGAGGCCGACGGCGACCGGCGGCAGAATCATCGGTAGCAGAAGCAGCGATTCGACGAGAGGTCGTGCCGGGATGTTGCGGCGGGCCAGCAGCCAGCCGATCGTCGTACCGACGGGAATCAGGGCGAGCGTAGCGCACGCGGCGACTTTGACCGTGAGGAGCGTGATTTCGAGGCAGTCGGACGGCGCCAAACCGGGGCGTTCCTTTCGCGGGAAGAGGAAGGGTACTATAATGCCTTTCGTGCCAACGATCATTGCCCATGCCGCCGTAGGTTGGTCGCTCGCGCGACTCGGGACGCCGCACGCCTCGCCCTGGCTGAGGAAGCGGGCCGCCGACGCCGCGGCGCTGCTCGCGATGCTTCCGGACGGCGACGTCGCCGGCTTCCGGTTCGGCATCCAGTACGAAGATCTCTTGGGACATCGGGGGATTAGCCACTCAATGCTGTTCGCTGCGCTGACCTCGGGGCTCGCCTGGGCGGCGCTCAGGGCGAAGGCGCCGGACCGCCGGGGCCTCGCGGCCGTGGGCCCCGTCCTCTTTTTCGCGGCCCTTTCGCACCCGCTGCTCGACATGCTGACCGACGGAGGGCTCGGGGTGGCGCTCTGGGCGCCGTTTTCGGCGGAACGGCGGTTTTTCCCCGTGACGCCGATTCCGGTGTCCCCGATCGGCGTCGGCCCCGGGCTGAAGCAGGTTTTGCTGTTCGAAGTCCTGGTTTTCGGTCCTTTCACCTTGCTCG
>JAYVBB010000671.1:0-4462 GCA_043750715.1 Pseudomonadota bacterium
AGTAAAACGACAACATGATCTCCTTCAGACGCCATTCTTTGTAGTTAGCCGTGCGGTAGCTGTAGTAGCGGAGGTCGAGCGCGCCGGACTTGCCGCTCACCATCCCGTCGGGAGTCGGCATGAAGTCGTCGAGGTAGTAGCACTCGTTCGCCGAATTCTTCAGGAAGGGCAGGTAGACCGCGTCACCTTGCCCCGCCGAAACGGCTGTTTTGCAGCCCTGGGACGCCAGGGTAAGCACGAGGGCCATCAGGGTTACTAGAGTCGTTTTAGTAGTCATTTACGCACCCACTGCGAGAGACTAGAATCTTCGTTATGTGGATTCGTCACTTACTGTAGATACTTTAGCAAAATGCTATTGGCGGAGTGCTAAAATGCGGCGGTTTTTCCTCGCTTTCCTGGGCGTTTCCCTCGCCGGCTGCGTGACCGGCGGAAGCCACAAAATGAAGTCCGGCTGGTCCGTTTTGCAGAAGGCGGACAACGCGCGCTGCGCCCCTTGGCCCAAGCGGAGTCAGGACCTCCAGACCGACGAGCTGAAGCTGATCCAGGGGCCGAAGAAGGGCATCCTCGCCACGGGGCTGAAGCGCGACGCCAGCCCGCAGAACGTCTACGCGGCGTTCAACGACGAGCCGCAGATCGACGCCGAGGACCTGCTGACTTTGAACATTGGACGCACCGGCGTCGTCGTCGGCGGCACGACGATCGGCGGCCGGCCGGCTGCCGTGATCGTGCAGAACGTCGCGGCGAACAAGGCGACGCTCGAGATCAGGACGGTGACCGACAATCTCGTCAAATTCAAAGGCGACCTGGCGACGGTCAACGTCGTCGAAGGCAACGTCGTCGCGTCGAAAGGCGGTCTTTGGATCGCCTTCAAAAGCGAAGACAATGAATACCGCGTGGCGTTCCTCGATCAGAGGAAGCCGACCGCTCCGATGCTGAAAGCCGTTCCCGGCATCAAGCTGAACGAACGTCCGGAGCTCATCGCTTCCCCTCTCAGACCCGGCGCCGTCGTGGCCTGGAAAGAAGGCGAGACCGGCCGCCCGTTCCGCGCGGAGCAGTTGAACGAAGACGTTGGCCAAGGCAACGCGTCTTCCCTCGAAATCGACGTCAAGGATCCGGTCGAAAGCTGGACCGCGATTCACCACGCCGGCTCTTACTATTTCGCCGTGATCGAAGGGGATTCGCTGGTGGGGCAGGCCGCCCTCAAGATCTCGCAGGTCAACTGGGGTGACGGCTCTCCGTCCGTAAAGGCCCTCAAACCCATCGAAATTCGCGATACACACGTCTCCGACCCGGTGTTTTTGACCAGCTCCAAAGGCCTCGAAGTCCTGCTTTTGAATTGGGTTGACGAAGAAAGCACCATTGCGCGATACATGGTGGCCGGCGGCATGGTAGGGAAACCCTCGTATTCAGGGATTTTTCCCAAGGGTACGCGGGTCGCCCACGCCTTCACCGGCAAAGACGCCGGCGATCGCTACGTGATCACGCGGCACAAGGACGACAGCCAGTGGTCTTTCAACATCTGTGAGCTATGACCGTTCAATCCTCAAAATTGCTCGACGCCGGTCGGTCCTTCCGGCACTTCGCGGCTGACATCAAAATCGCGCACAGCATCTTCGCGCTGCCATTCGCGATGGCGGCATTCATTGTCGGGAAGATCCCGCTGCCCAGTGCGGAGCAGATCGCACTGCTCCTGATTTGCATGGTGACGGCACGCAGCTTCGCGATGGGAATGAATCGCTATCTCGACCACAGGATCGACGCGCTGAATCCGAGGACGCAGGTCCGCAAGATCCCGAGCGGCGCGATGACGCCGCGCCAGGGACTCCTCTGGAGCGTCGTCGCGGCCGTGATCTTCGTCGCCAGCGCGGCGAAGCTCAGCCCGCTCGCGGGAATTTGCGCTGTACCGATGCTCGTCATATTGATGAGTTACTCGTTCATGAAGAAGCTGAGCTGGGTGACGCACTGGTACCTCGGCGTCTGCCTTGGCCTGGCACCGGTCGCCGTTCAGATCGCGCTCACCGGCGAGGTGACGATTCCCGTTCTGCTGCTCGGCACCGCCGTGGCGCTGTGGACGGGTGGTTTCGACATTCTCTACTCTCTTCAGGACATGGACTTCGACCGAAGCAAAGGACTCCATAGCGTGCCCGGCCGCTTCGGGCCCTCCGCGTCGCTCTGGCTGAGCCGCGTCTCGTTCGGCGGCACCGTGTCGCTGCTCGCCGTCGCCGGGATGCTTGCGGGACGCGGCGCCCTCTACGGAATCGGAGTCACGTTCGTCGCGGCGATCCTCGCGACGGAGCACTGGCTGGTCCGCGATGCCAAGCGCGACGGCCGTTCCAAGCACATCAACGTCGCCTTTTTCAATCTCAACGCTTACGTCAGCGTGGTCTTCTTCGTGTTCGCGGAGCTCGACTACCTGCTCGGGGGGTAGCCATGACGAAAAAGCTGGACCAGCGCATTCTGGTAGGCGTCACCGGCGCCTCGGGCTCGATTTATGCCGAGCGTCTGATCGAGGTCCTGAAGGACCGCGTCGAACGCGTCTACATCGTGTTCACGGAATCCGGAGCCAAAGTCTGCCGGCACGAGTTGAAGGCGAACAAGGACGGCTTCTCGCTGGTCAAAGCCGCCGAGGGCCACCTCGACGAGAAGGACCGGGACGTCATCCGCTTGCTGAAAAACGACGACCTCTTCGCGCCGGTGGCCAGCGGGTCTTCTGCGCCCACCGCGATGGTCGTGATGCCTTGCTCGATGGGATCGCTCGCACGGATCAACCAGGGCATTTCCGGCAATCTGCTCGAGCGTTCGGCCGACGTCTGCATGAAGCAGAAGCGTCCTCTGGTGATCTGCCCGAGGGAAACGCCGCTGAGCCCGATCCATCTGCGCAACATGCTGGGACTCGCCGAAATCGGCGTGCACATCGTGCCGGCGATGCCGGCCTTCTATCAACACCCGAAAGGGATCGCCGACATGGTCGACTTCGTCGTCGGCCGCGTGCTCGAAGTCTTAGACCTGTCCCACGACCTCTATCCCGCTTGGAATTCCCGAATGGTCTGAGCCGGCCTGCGGCTCGCCGATCTTGATGATCAGCACGGACTTGTCGTCGACCAGGACGTGCTCTTTCCCCATCGCGAGCAGCATCTCGTGCAGCTCGTCATAAGAGAGCTCCGCGTCTTCGGGCATAGCCTTGAGCTTGGTGAACAGGTTCTTCATCGCCCGGCTGCCTTCCAGGACGCCGTCGGTGAAGGCAAAGAGCGTCGTCCCCGGCTCGAACGTCTTGCGGACGGTCGCCAGCGGCGCGTTCTTGACGACGCCGAGCGGCATGCTGCGCATCGGCAGGTGCTGGACCTTGTTCCCTTTGAGCGCGAACCAGCCAAGCGACGCGGCGTTGTGCAGCTCGACCGAGCCGTCGGCATGGAACGTCGCGCTCGAGAAGGTCGAGGTGATGTGCCTTTGGAAGAGGTCGATGAGCTGGCAGTTGATGCGCTCGATGGTCTCGGCGATGGAGAGCTGGTGGTACTTGCTATCGTTGATGACGCTGGCAATGGCTGCAACGGCCAAGGCTGCCTGCGGCCCCTTGCCTACGACGTCGCCAAGGAAGAGGTGGTTGCGGTCATCCGAGCGCCAGATGTTCAGCCAGTCCCCTGACATCTTTTCGGCCGGGTCGTAGTAGTAGCGGAAGGCAAACCGGCCGATTGCGCCGTCCATCGAAGGCGGAAGCAGCATGCTCTGCACCGTGCGGCCGAGCTCGAGGCGCTCGTTGACGGCCTTGAGCTCGTTTTCCACCAGGACCTTGGCAAGCAGTGATTTGCCGAGGTCGACCATGGCCAGGCCGGTCAGGATCAGGAACATCACCAGCTCGTGGATCCAGTGGTAGTTCACGCCGAGGTGACGGTTGAACCCGAAGAAGTCGGAGAGCGATCCCCAGGATTGGAGCATGGTCGGAATGAGCGACAGCCAAAAGAAGGCCGTCAGGAACTTCATCTTGGCGCGGTTGGCGCGGAACCCGGCGATCAAAAAGACGACCGGATATGCGAAGGCGTAGCTGACGTCCAGGAAGCGGAGCGCGCCGTTCTGCGAACCGAGGAAAAAGATTACGGTGGTCGCCGCCACGATGAGCGGCGAGCTGATCAGGACGAACTTGTCGCTCCGCGCCTTGCCCTGGCCGAAATACTCGATGAGCAGGCCGACGAAGAACACTGCCCCGAGCGACCGGCCGAGCGGGCCGATCATGCTGAAGTCGAAGCCATTGCCGAGCATCATGGAGGCATAGGCGGAGTCGAAGAACGTCTCGACGGAGCTCAAGAAAGTCGAGCCGATGAACATGAACAAGAGCTTTGTCCGGGACAGGAATAGAAAGACCATCGAAAAGAGCAGGCAGAAAATGAGCTTCGGGATCAGGAACCATAGATAAAACGTGGTCTTCAGCTCCTCCGCGTCGAAGGCGGTGCGCTGGAGCGTCGACTTG
>JAYVBB010000672.1:0-1782 GCA_043750715.1 Pseudomonadota bacterium
AACGAGCGGTTCAACCACTTCATCGAGAAGGTCTCAAAGCTCAAGCGTCGCTATAACGAGATCGACCTGCACCCCATCGGCAAGGATGCCATCAAGGGCATCGTCAGCAACATGCTGTCGTCGCCGGAGAGCGCGACCGACGAGCTGGTCGTCTATCTCGAGGAGCAGTCCAAGGGCAACCCGATGCATCTGGTCGAGCTCACCCGGACGCTCGTCGCCCGGGACTTGCTGTCGCCCAAGTCGATCGGCCGCGAGTGGGAGTTCGACATCAAGGCCCTGCGGAAGACGCAGATCCAGCTCAACACCATCGACCTGGTCCTGTCCCGCATTCAGGAATACAACGAGTTCGACCGGGGCGTGCTCGGCATCGCTGCCACCATCGGCTTGACCTTCCAGTTCGAGATCCTGCTGCTCGGCGGCCGTGCCCAATCCGTCCCTGTGATGAAGGCCGTGCAGCGCGCCATGGACGAGGGCCTCGTCGTGCGCGTGACCGACGACCCGGACCTGCGCCACCTCGGCAAGACGTTCATGTTCTCGCACAAGAAGGCGCGGGACGCGATTTACGAAGGCATCGAAGGCGCCAGGCGCCGTCAGCTCCACAAGCAGATCGGCGAGAAGCTCGAGACGGCGATCGCCGACCCGTCCGAAAAGATCCTGTTCGCGCTTGCTCACCATTTCAACTCGGGCCTCGACGCCGGCAAGACCGACGACCAGGCGCTGGCCGAGCGTGCCCTGAAATACAACAAAAAAGCCGGTCAAGCGGCGTACAAGAGCGGCAGCTGGCAGACCGCCGAGCGTTACTTCGCCAACGCCTGGCACATCATGGATCAGTGGAAGGATCAGATCGCGCCGCTGTCGGAGCGCGCGCTCGTCCAGGAAACGCTCGCCGACCTCGCCGCGGTGCAAAAGCGTCACGGCCGCGCTCTGCGCGCCTACCGTGAACTCCTGGGCCAGAACCTCGAAACCGACATGCACGCGTCGATCGCCTACAAAGCGGTCTACTTCCAGCTGGTCGGTGGCGTGATGAGCGAGACCTCGAAGCTCATCGAGGGAACGCTTCGCATGATGAAGCGGTTCATCCCCGTGGTGAACTACATGACGAAGGTCCAAATGGTCGCATCGCTCCTGATCGACGTGATCCCCATCAACTACAAGAAAAAGCGCCTCTACCGGATCCTGCACAACGCGCACGCCTTGAGAAAGCAAGACTCCGACGACCTCGACCGCAAGTTCCCGGCGATCCGGCTCTACCAGGCTGGCACGCAGCTTCACATGCGCGACCGGGCCACCCTGTCGATGGTTCACCACAACAGCGCGATGAACGAAGCAATCTCCGGCCGGGGCTCGCCCGCCAGCCTGATCAAGGTCGCTGCCGAACGCGCCGCCTTGCTTGGCTATCTCGGCTTCACCAAGACGGCTTACCGCTTCCTTGACCTCGCGATGGACGTCGCCCGCTCCGCCCAGCTGAGAAGCATCTACGGCTACGTGGCTCTCCTCCGCGTGCTGACCATCGACTACGTGAAAGGCCGCCACGAGGAGGTCTCCGACCACCTCAAAGAGGCGATGACCTACCTGAAACCCAACGAGGAACGTCTGGCGTACGGCCAGGGCCTCCTCTTCAAGATCTTCCGCGAGCTGCAGCGCTGCAACTTCACGTCCCTTTACCGCTACAGCCAAAGAATGCCCGACACCATTCCGACCCGGAACTGGTTGTCGCCGCGTTCCGTCTCGATGATGCTCTACGGCTACCTCCTCCAGGGCTCCCGTGACAACATCGTCCGC
>JAYVBB010000673.1:0-4256 GCA_043750715.1 Pseudomonadota bacterium
GAGCCGACCTCGCCCGCCCGATCTCGCTCGTGGCAAGAAAGAGCGTGCTGTCGCGGCCTCTCGTTCAGGCATTCGTCGAAGCGCTACACGGCGCGATCAAGCGAGATGCGGCGCCAGCAGCTCGGCCACGCCGGTGAGGAAGGATTCCTCGTCCTTGCCGAAGGCGTTGACGGCTTGGCCGTCGACGTCGATCTGACCGAGGATGCGGCCCGACTCCGGCTCTCGGATCAGCACGACGATTTCGCTCCGTGTCTGCAGGTTGCACGCCAGGTAGTTGTCGAGCTCGCGCACGTCGCCGACGATCTGATTCTTGTCTTCCGCGACCGCGGTGCCGCAGACGCCGCGTCCGACGGGAATGCGCAGGTGATCGGTCGTCGCGCCGACGTAAGGGCCGAGCACGAGGGTGTCCCCCTCGAGCTTGTAGACGCCGACCCAATGATAGTCCGTGCGGTTCTTGCTGAGGTATTTCATGGTGTCGGCGACGGCGTTCTTGCCGCTTTTCCGAACCAGCTGCTTCAAATCTTCGAGATGCCGGGCGTCTTGGCTCATGGGTCACCTTCCCGCCGCCTTTTTAGCGGAAATCACCCATGCGGCGCAACCCTGGTCAGTCCCCGCACTGGAACAACCAGTGGCCACACGGCAATTCGCGATTCTGCCAGATTCCTTCCCCGTAGCGGACGCGCGCGAGCGTCGCCGGGTTCTGGTCCGCGAAGGTGCGCTCCGGAGCGTGGTCGGTGGCTTGGCCGCAGCCGGCGTTGGCCGGTCCCGTCGCCGCGTACTCGACCTGCGGCAGGCGCAGGTTGAACGAATCACAGGCGTTCAGGTGGTTGTATCTGTAGAAAAAGTGCGCCGTCAGATCTTTCCCGGCGAGCACGACCGGGCGCCGGTCGGTTTCGGGCAGCGCCGGGTTCGAGTCGACGACCCGGATCCGGAAGATGCGGAAGTCGGTGGTGCCGTGTTGCCCGAGCGAGCTGCAGTAGTGCGCTCTGAAGTGGGCCGTCCCGACGTCCCAGGAAGACGCCCGCGGCTTGCCGACGGAGCACTTGAGGACGAACTCGTCTTCGGGCTCAGACGGTGCCGCTGTCGTGCAGGCGGCCAGGCCGAGAGCGACGACGAGAGCCAGGCGTTTCATTCGGCCTTGAGCGAAAGCATGGCCGCATCCCAGACGGGCAGCTGACCCAGGCGCTCCTGCGCCTTCGCCTTGAAGTCGGCAAGCTGCGCTTCCGGTACCGGGTCGGCAGTCGGGAACTTCATGCCGGCCGGATCGACGACGCCCGAGCCCTCATGGAACTCGAAGTGGAGGTGAGGCCCGGTGGCGAGGCCTGTCGCCCCGACGAAGCCGATCACCTGACCCATGACGACCTTGGTGCCGGGCGCGAGGTCCTTGGCGAACGACGACAGATGCTTGTAGTGGGTCTCGTACATCGAGTTGTGCCGGATCTTGATCATCCGGCCCGAGCCCCCGTGCATTTGGGCGAAGGTGACGACGCCCTCGCCGACCGACATGATCGGCGTGCCCGTGGGTGCGCCGTAGTCGATGCCGAGGTGGGGTTTGTTCACTTTCAGGATCGGATGGAAGCGCTTGGCAGTGAAGCCGGAGGTGATGCGGCCGAACTTGAGCGGGCTCTTTAGGAACATGCGCCGAAGGCTCGCGCCGTCCGGAGCGTAGAACTGGCCGGTGCCTTTGTCGTGGTCGAAGCGAACGGCCGTGTAAGTCGTCCCGGCGTTGATGTATTCGGCGGCGAGTAGCTCCCCGTAACCAATCGGCTTACCGTCGGCATAAAGGCGCTCGACGGTCAGGCGCCACTTGTCTCCGCGGCGGAGGGCGCGGTTGAAGTCGATCTGCCAGGCAAACACTTCCGCGAGCTCCGAGACGAGCTGCGTGTCCATGCCGGAGACGGTCGCGGAGCTCCACAGGTTGGACGTCACGGTGCCGCTGAATGCCGCGACGGCCGAAGTCACGGGGACCTCGTGCATCCGGGCGTCCCACGTTCCGGCTTCGGTGCCGGCTTCCGCGACGAGGGTTTTGGTTTCGCTGAGCTTCAACTCGACGCGGTTGGCGGCCTGCGCGTCATGTCCTCTGAAGAGCGCCCGCACCAGCGTGCCGGCGGCGACGCGGGTGGGGTCGAGCAGGGGCTTCAAGGCAGTGAGCACCGCTTCGCGGTCTTTGTTGTCGATCGTCAGGTCCCGGAGGACTTTGGAGAGGGTCGAGCCGTTGACGACTTTGGCCTCTTCGACGCGAACGGGAATGGGGGAGGGCGTTTCCGTCGCCGGGATCATCGCCAGGGGAGGAGGTTGGGTCTGCTCCTGGACCAGGGGGAGGGGTAACGACGCCAACAATGCCGGCGAACCGCGTTCCACCCAGCTCGCCGCCAAGGCAAGACCGAGGACCGCGAGAGGCGCCGACACAAAAATGCTTTTGTGTTTCATCAAGTTCCCATGTGTATTTATCATGCACATTGTAACGCACCGTACCGACTTGAACAATCTTAAAAAAGGCCCTAGGATTCGCGCATTCGTTGAGCAGAAGGGGCTAGGATGAACGTCGACGGCGCGGTCAGGGATCGCTACAGCCAGGCCGCAAAAGAGCGCGAAGCGGCGCTTTGCTGTCCTGTGAACTACGATGCCCGCTACCTGGCGATCATTCCCAAAGAAGTGATCGAGCGGGACTACGGCTGCGGCGACCCCTCGAGCTTCGTAAGACCGGGAGAGACGGTGCTCGATCTCGGCAGCGGCAGCGGCAAAATCTGCTTCATCGCCTCGCAGGTCGTCGGCCCCGAAGGCAAGGTCATCGGCGTCGACGTCAACGACGACATGCTCAAGCTCGCCCGGGAGGCGAGCCTCGAGGTCGCGGAAAAGATCGGCTACGGGAACACCGAGTTCCGCAAGGGCCGGATCCAGGACCTGGCGCTCGATCGGGACGAGGTGCAAGGCTACCTGGCGAAACACCCCATCGAAAACGAGCAGGACCTGACCGTCTTCGAAGAATACTGCGAACGCCTCCGCAAGGAGCGCCCGCTCGTCGCCGACGGCACGGTCGACGTGGTCGTGAGCAACTGCGTTTTGAATCTCGTGTCGAACCAGGACAAGATGCAGCTCTTCCGCGAACTCCACCGGGTTCTGAAACGCGGCGGCCGGGCCGTCATCAGCGACATCGTTTGCGACGAGCCGGTGCCGGATCACCTCGTGAACGACGCCGAGCTGTGGAGTGGCTGCCTCTCGGGCGCCTTCCAGGAAGCGGCGTTCCTCAAGGCATTCGAGGCGGCCGGCTTTTACGGGGTCGAGCTCGCCAAGCGGGACGAGACGCCGTGGCGCACGGTAGAAGGCATCGAGTTCCGTTCGGTGACGGTGGTTGCCTACAAAGGTAAAGACGGCGCCTGCTGGGACCACAAGGACGCCCTGGTTTACAAGGGTCCGTTCTCTTCCGTGGTCGATGACGATGGTCACACCTTTCCGCGCGGCGAACGCGTCGCGGTTTGCCGAAAGACGTTCGAAATCTTCACCCGCGCCCCTTACCGGGACTTTTTCCATGCCGTCTCGCCGCTGACACCGGTCGCCGCCGAGGACGCTACGCCGTTTCCGTGCACCGGCGGCGTACTGCGCCGGCATCCCCGCGAGACCAAGGGTGAGGACTACCAGCTGACGACCGCCGAGGCCGCCGCCGCCTGCGATCCTTCGGGATGCTGCTGAAGCTCAGCGTCATCGTTCCGCTCGGGCCCGGAGACTCTTCCTGGGCCAAGCTCGCGCCCGATTTCGCGGCGTTGCCCAAAACCAGTGAAGTACTTTTTGTCGGACCGGAGCGGCCCGCCGCTTTGCCGGCCAGCGTGCGTTGGATCGACGCCCCCCGCGGCCGGGCCGGGCAGATGAACGCCGCGGCCCGTGAGGCGCGGGGCGAGTTCCTTTGGTTCCTTCATGCCGACTCGCGCCTTCCCGCCGGCGCCGTGGTGCGTCTGTTAGCGGCGCTCGACGAGGCGCCCGGGGCGCTGCACTTTTTCGATTTGTCTTTCGGGCACGACGCGCCGCGGTTAACGGCATTAAACGCCGCGGGAGCGTGGCTCCGCTCTCATCTCTTGCATCTGCCGTTCGGCGACCAGGGGTTTTGCCTCTCCCGCGACTTGTTGACGAGGCTCGGGGGCTTTCCGGAAGACGCTTCTTACGGCGAGGACCACTTGCTGGTGTGGCGCGCGCTCCGCCAGGGCGTCGAAATCCGCCCGGTCGGCGCTCGGCTCGTCACGAGCGCGCGCAAGTACCGGGAC
>JAYVBB010000674.1:0-3922 GCA_043750715.1 Pseudomonadota bacterium
GGATAGATGGAACATTCCCACGGCTCGGAGTTTGGCCAGCATGGCGCTTCGGTCCGTTGGCGGACGTCCGACCCTTACCTCCTTAGTGGGCCGAATCAAGGCGAAAGCCGTTGATTCGGTTCATCTTTTTTACTTATCCACATTCTGGAGTGACTGGGGAGTGACGCACTCCACGCTCAAGCTTACCTGCTTTACCAAGTCTGAGGCGTTGCTCCAGGTCCCTTGAGATCCAGCCACTGCGTCCCTTCTACAAGGCAATCGGTCGCGCCTTTCAGGTAGTCCTTTCTCAAATGCATATACACGTCGGTGCTGGCGAGCTGGGAGTGACCGAGTAGGTCGCGGATCTCGATCGGGTGTTTGCCCTTGAGCACGCAATGACTCGCAAACGTGTGCCGTAGATCATGGAATCTGATAGATGGGACGCCCGCGAGGCGTGCCATCGGTTTGAGTAACCTATGCCCGAGCGTATTGAACTGAATCGTGGCGAACACAAAGGACGTCGGGGGAAGGCTCTTCTTGTCATGCAGAATCTCCATGACTTGCGGCGGCACGGACACGACGCGGTCAAGCTTTCCTTTAGTCCACGGATTGAGGCGCTTGGTTCGAGGGCACCAATTTTGGTCAACGATTACGATATTCTGATCGAAGTCTAGTCGACTACGCTGCAGCCCTTGCAATTCTCCTGGCCGCAATCCTGTAGTCACGGCGAGAGAGACCATCTGGAAGAGCGCGAAGTCATGCCGCCGGCAGAAGATCAAGAATCGATCCCGTTCCGCGATCGACCAAAACGTTGGCGCCCGTTTCGGACGCTTAAGGCGCCGAACGCTTGCGCTTGGATTGATGTCGATGACGCCCTTGACGACCGCGAACTTCAAGACTTGGCCGAGCGCCGAAAGAATATTGCCGACGGATTGAGCAGAGAGCCCGTTTCCTCCCCGCCATAACGTCGCCTGAAACTCGGCGATGTGCTTCGCGCGAATAGAGGACAGAGTCGTTTGACCGAAGGCCGGAATCAGATGCTTCTCGATGTCGATTTCGCGTTTTTTGAGCGTTGAAGGCACCAGGTGCAACGCTGCATGTTCACGAAGGTATACGTGGGTGAACTCGGCCAAGGTGGGGCCACGACCTGGCTGCCGAAGTTGCGTGAGCTGATTCTTTGTCCGTATCTCCCATGCTTCGGCTTCGGACTTTTGGACCCCGCGAGGAAACGTCTTGGATGCGACAATACGACCGTAACTGCGAACTTGCGCCCGCCAGCAGCCTTTCGGTGTCAAATGCGCCATACTCCCTCCACGTCGTTTGACAGACTGTCAGAGAGAGTAGGGCGAAAGGCTTACCTCGTCCTTACGTTCACCTATTCGAACGGCAGGATGTCATTACCAACCGCTCGATAACCCTTCTTTCGCTACTCGTACATTGCCCATCGAGGCGCGGATCGTCGAAACCTTCGCCGATGTATTTTCAGCCAAAACTCTTTTGATATCTTTGATGATAAGGTCGATGCGAGGCTCTCCGGTTTGACGATAGTACGCTGGGGCTCAGCGTCCATTGGCTCAGCACCGGTGGCCCTAATGTTGCTTAAACAAATACGAACAGTCTCAATTAGGAGGAATGAAAATGATTCAAGGATCCCCTTCCCAAATGGTTCGCCTCGCATTGTTGGCGGCGTTTTCGGCAACCCTTGCCTCGACTGGCTTGGCCCAGACGGAAAAGAGTCAACCGACCGTCGCTCAGCGACAGAAAATGAGTGAAATGCATCAAAAGATGGCAGCGATGCACTCAAAAATGGCCGCCTGCCTTACGTCAGAGAAGACTCCGGTCCAATGTCGCCAAGAAATGGCAGATTCATGCTCCTCTGACTTTGGCAGCAACTGCCCGATGACCGGTGATGGCATGATGGGAGGTAAGGGACAAACAGGAGGTAAAGGCATGGGTATGATGAATAACGGGAACTGCATGGATTGGATGATGAATCCAAACTCCGCGGCACCGGTAGCGACTCAACCCAAAAAGTGATCTATGCCCACGACCCACTCTCACCGAGTCGAGTATTATCGGCGGCAGGCACCCTTGTATTGAAAGGACGCCCCTGGAGATGCCGCGCCGCTTGCTCGACTGAGGTCTGTCGATCTCGCTTCGCCGAGAATAAACACAGCACAAGGAAGGTATGATGATGAATCTCTTTCGTACACTCTTCGTCGGCTCGATGTCCCTGGCAACGCCAGCCATGGCCGAGGAGCCGGGCCTCGCTGAAATGAAGGCGTTCGCGACGGAACTCAAGGCCGAGCTCGTCCAAGCCATGCAGGTATCGCCCATGAACGCGGTTGCCGTCTGCAACAAGAGAGCCCCTGAGATCGCGAGAGCTCATAGCAAAGACGGCCTGCTGATTGGTCGCGTCAGTCACAAGGCGCGAAGTCCCGAAAACAAGGTGCGTCCTTGGATGCAGCCGTCGGTCGATGCCTACCTCTCCAAAACGAACCAGGCCCCCTTCGCAAGGGTCGAGATCTCTCCCTCGAAAACCGGGTTGCTTGTGCCGATTCTGACAGACGGTCTTTGTCTGACGTGTCATGGCTCGGCGATCGAGGCTGGGCTCGAAAAGGAAATTCGTCGTCTCTACCCCGGTGATCAAGCGACCGGGTTCGCCGTGGGCGACATTCGCGGGTTTCTTTTTGCGGAAGTCGACAAAAAAGCAGCCAAGTAGCCCGTAAGCCTACGGCGAAGCTCGGCCGCCATCATTCAACCATCGTTCGAGCGAACTCTGGTCGAGCGCTCCCGAGGTTCGGGAGACCTCTTTCCCTTGGCGGAACACGATCATGGTCGGGATGCCGCGGATCCCATGAGCCGACGCCGCTCCCGTTTCCGTCTGCGTATTGAGTTTCGCGAACACGAACGCACCCTGGTGACGCGCTGCCGAAGCCGCGAACGTCGGTGCGAAGGAAAGGCAAGGGCCGCACCAAGGCGCCCAGAAATCGACGACGACCGGGATCGGGCTCGACTCGACCAGGCGGCGAAGGCCCGCCTCCGTGGCTTCGGTGACGGCGCCCTTGAGCGGAAGGGGCTTCTTGCACCGTCCGCAAACTGTGGCGGCGGAGCGGGTGGAGTCGAACTTATTCAAGACGATGCATTCGTTGCAGACGGAATAGCTGGTCGTCATCGGCGTCGCCTCATGTAAGAAGTCCGGACGATTCTATGACACGGCTTTTGGCCCTGAGCATGAAGCGCAACCCCTGTTGGTATTGATGCCAAGCAAGGCATAGGGCGGGCACCATCCCACGAGGCCGGTTCCGAGGGGAACCAGCCCCAGCAGAAACCAGAGATTCTGAGGCCCGACGAAGGCCAGCGACGTTAAGCCAAGGCCAACGACGATTCGCGCCACGCGCTCGATGTTTCCGACGTTCCTTTTCATTTGGGAGCTCCGTTCTTGTGCTGAATGGTTTGACTCGAAAGGTGTTCTATCGCGCATCATGATCTTCAGCCTGCGTCAAAGGAAGCAGGCTAGTTCGCTTGCTAGCTACCGAACATAGCGGTTCCTGAGCCGATGTCCTCGCCGTTCAAATTTACGTGATAGGCGATGGGGACAGCCTTCGAAAGCATGGCACTTACGCCGCAGAACTTGCTTTGCGACAAATGGATCGATTCCAGCAGGATTTTGGGTTCGATGGCGCCTTTGAGCGTGAATAGCAGCTCGATTGCCGCGAACACGACCGGGTGGATTTTCTCCGTCATCGTGACGTCGGCTCGAACGGTAAATTCCTCGATGACTTGCTTGTGCTTCTTCATCAGCCCAACCACATCCATGGCCGTACAACCGCAAAGTCCCGCGATGACGAGGTCCTTAGGGGACATCGCGGATTCGGAGCCAAACGGTCGCTTGGCGTCCATCGGTACTTGATGCGTCGCGTCCATTCCCACGAACGTCATG
>JAYVBB010000675.1:0-2373 GCA_043750715.1 Pseudomonadota bacterium
CGGTCCGCTCGGCTCGCCGTCTTCGGCATCGTTTCGGCGCTGGTGCTCGGAACAGTCGCCTCCGCCTGTGCGGTGGACACGGCGCCCTCATCGGTGCCGACGGCGAGCACCGCAGCACCCGCCGCTTGGAAGGATGCGCCGACAGGGACCATTGCATTGAAGCAGGGGATCGTGACCTCGCTACCGCTGACGCTCAGCGCAGCTGCCGAGCTTTCCTTCGAAGCTTCGGAGGGGATCGTCGTGACACGCGACAAAGACACGCTGAGCCTGCTCGCAGACTACGACGTGTCTGGCACGCAGACTGTCACAGTGAAGCTCAAGGCCCGTTCTGGAGCCACGTCTCGATCCATCGTGACTATCGACGTCAAGGCACTCAAATGGGCCGTCAAGAAGTCCTGGGTGGAAGGCGAGGGGCCGGCGGGCCGGGAGCATGCTTCGATCTTCGTCGATCAGGCTGCCGGTGTAAGTTACATGCTCCAAGGGAGTGGCTACAAACCGCAATATGAACCGCTCCCCGACAGCTGGAAGTTCGATATGGCCGCGCGATCTTGGAGCACATGGACCCCGACGGGTGACGTACCTGCTCCTGGCCTTGGGCGCCGCTCTGCCGGTCCAGCGAAGGACGGAACATTTCTGCTTAACGGCGGAGAAGTCAAAGGCGAGATCGAAGACGGGGAGCTTTACCGTCTGGACCTAGCCGGCGGTGGAAGCTTCAAGAAGCTCACACAAGTGAACGCGCCCCCAGCCCGGACGCTCCACTTTTTCGCGATGGATGCGGCGCTCGGCAAGAGCGTGATGTTCGGGGGCTTCAGCTACGCAACCCAGACCGTCCAGTCCGACACGTGGATCGTCACGGTCGCGGGCGAGGTCGCGACGTGGCGCAAGCTCGATCTTCCCAAGGCTTCGTCACCGTCGGCCCGCTACGGCGGCTTCTACGTCCTCGACGAAATCGCGCACAAATTTTATCTCTTCTCGGGGGCTCAAACGCCGAAGAGCGGCAACATGGTAAACCCGGCTTCCGATACGTGGGTGTTCGACATGCAGACGGAGACCTGGTCTCTCCTCGAAGCGACCGGAACGCCCCCCCCGGCCGTCGCAACGGCTGCTCGATGCACGATGCGACCCACCAGCGCATGTTCGTCTTCGGTGGAACGCCGGACGGCAAGAAGTCCGAGAAAGGGCTCTTCGTTCTCGACCTCGGCCGGGGGACTTGGTCGCAAGTGCCGGGTGAAGTTCCCCATAGCCGTTCGAGTGGCGCTGGCTTCTTCGACGCTAAAACAGGCCGTGTTTTTTGCGGCTTTGGCAACGACGACGCAGTCTATTTGGACACGAACGGTTTCGGGTACGACCCGTAAGGTTTCCTTGTGCGCGCGTGCGACTTCGGTGGTGGTCCGGGCTCCTTTGGACAGGAGCCCAACAGTTGGCTACCTTCTTCCCTCGAGGTCGCGCCCATGAATGCATCGAATCCGAATCCGCACCAAGCACCCGGACCTCAGGCCGCGCCGCCGTTTGGTGCCAATGGCGAGCCGCAGTTCTGGACGCCCACGGAGATTGTCGGTGCGGCATGGAATCGCTACAAGAATCACGCAGGCATGTTCATCGCGGCTTCGGTCGTGTTTGCGCTCGTCGTGCTGCCGCTTCCCTACGCGCCCATCATCCTCACCGCGACAGGCATGGTGGTTCCGAACAGCGTGGAGTTCCACACTCTCAATCTGGCGCAGTCGCTGGTCTTTCTCGTCGTGAATGCCTACTTCCTCGCCGGCTTTACACGCATGTGCGTCATGGCGGCGAAGGGTGAGTCGCCGACCTTCGGCACGTTCTTGGCGGGGCGCGGCTTCTTGGGCGTCCTCGCATTTCAGTTGATGATCACCCTGCCAACGCTCCTATCCGCAGGGATCAACCTTCTCGCCGTGGTGCTCGAGACGCCCATTCTTCCGTTCGCCGCCGCGGGGATAAACCTCCTCTCCCTCTTCGGGCTCGTGTTCGTGTGGTTGGCCTACGGGCAGGCACCGTCGCTGATCGTCGACAAGCGCCTGGGCTTCTTCGAAGCATTGCGGCAGAGCGCGTCGATCACGCGAGGTCAGCGTGCCAACATTTTCGTCGCCGGGCTCCTTGGCATGCTCGTGTTCGCGGCGGGCGCGTGTGCGTGCGGCATCGGAATGGTGGTCTCAGGTCCGCTCTTCTACGTGATTCTGGCGGTGCTCTATGTTCGCCTGACGGGACAAGATCCGAATGGAATGTCGACGACCTATGGTCAGCACGTCGGAGCCTACGCGACGTATCCGAGTGGACCCGGTTACCAGGCGCCGGTCGGCGGTGCGGCCCCTCCAGCGGGCGGCTACGGCTCGCCGTACTGAGCGAGCGCGCGCTCTG
>JAYVBB010000676.1:0-2805 GCA_043750715.1 Pseudomonadota bacterium
TCCCGGGAGCAGCAGCTTGTTCAGAGCGCGGTAAGGACCCTGAACTTTAGCGAGCGAGTCGGAGCAGCTCGAAAGCTCCTCTGCCGAAGGCTGGGCGAGTGTGGCCGCGGCGACGGTCTGTGCCCCTCCGTTGCCTTTGCCTTTTTGGAGTTTGGCCTTCTTGATCTTGGGCTGTGTCTCGGAATTCTCGTCGGTGACTTCGAGCATCGAAAGCGGGGCGCCCGGCTTCTTCTTGCCGAGGGAAAGCTCCTGCTTCTTCTTTTTCCTGGTCGTGACGCAACCTGCGGCCAGCGCGAGGATCAGGATCATCATCAAGGTTTTGGCGGTGCGCTTCATCTTCGTTCCGTATCAGTGGCTGAACACGTCGCGGTAACCCGCGGACGAGCTTTGGGACAAGGCTTCGAGAGCGGACGATTCGGACTCGGCCGCAGGCTCCTGGCCGCGGAGGAAGTACATGCGCACGCCCGCGGCCGAGCGGTTGCCGAACTTCGGGTGCACGGTGGTCGTGACGACGCCGGAAGGCGCGGGGAAGGGTCCGGGCTGACGCACCTGGAACACCTTGGTCATGAATTTGTCCCAGATGGGCAGGGCAAGCTTGCCGCCGGTCACGTCGCCGCCGATCTGCGCGTGCTCGTCGGTGCCGACCCAAACGACGGTCGTCAGGTCGCGGGAGTAGCCGCAGAACCAGTTGTCGGTGGAGTCGTTGGACGTGCCGGTCTTGCCGGCCGCGACGCCCGAAAGGTGGGCCGACGTATAGCCTGTGCCCATCTGGAGGACCGCGCGCATCCCTTGAGTCATGAGGAAGGCGATCTGCGGAGTGAGGGCCTGCTGGGATCTTTCCGCGGTGGGCTTCGCTTCGTAGACGACGTTGCCTTTGCGGTCGAGGATCTTGGCGATCGCGATCTGCTCGATGACTTTGCCGCCGTTGGCGAACGTCGAGTACATGCGCGTCATGTCCATCATGTTGACCTCGGAGCTGCCGAGCAGCGAGCCGAATTCCTCTTTGATCGGGGAACGGATACCGAGGCGCCTCGCCTGCTCGATGACGGGCCTGAGACCCAGCTTTTGACCGATCTCGACCGTCGGCGTGTTCATCGACCGGAAAAAGGCACGGAGCATCGTCGTTTCGGTGAGGAAGTCCTCGTCCGGAGTGTGAGGTCTGTAGTTGTTGATCGTGATCGGGGAGACGTAGATCACGTCGCTCCACTTCCATTTGCTTTGGAGGGCGAGCGAGTAGACGACGGGCTTGAAGGCGGAGCCGGGCGACCGCATCGATTGGTAGGTGCGGTTGTACTTCGTGCGTTCGTAGTTCCGGCCGCCGACCATTGCCAAGATCTCGCCGGTGCGCGGATCGGTGGTCAGGATCGCCGTCTCGAGCGTCGACTTCACCATTTTGCCGTCCGGACCTTTGACGAGGGCGGTACGGGCCTGGGCGCTGTCGAGCAGCGGCTCGGAGTCGGCGATGCTTTCTTCGGCGAGTTTCTGCAGCTTCGGATCGAGCGTCGTGTAGATTCTCAAGCCTTGGCCGTCGACGCCGCCCTTGAAGCCATCCAGAACCTTCGTCGCTTGGTCCTTCACGAAGTCGATGAAGTAGGGCGAGATGGTGGTGTTGACCGGTTTGTACTCTTTGTAGTCGAGCGGCATCTTGATCAGCTCCTTGGCTTTCGCCCTGGTGATCATGCCAGCCTGGGCCATCGCCTTGAGCACCTGCTCCTGGCGCTTCTTGGCCTTCTTCGGGTAGCGCACCGGATTGTAGCGGCTAGGCGACTGGAAGAGACCGGCGATGAGTGCCGCTTCTTGCGTCTGCAGTTGCTCGGCACTTTTCCCGAAGTAGCGGTACGCTGCGGCGCCGACGCCGTAGGAGCCGTTGCCGAGGAACATCGAGTTGGCGTAGATCTCGAGCAGGCGCTGCTTTTTCATGCGCTTCTCGAGCTGCATGGCCAGCGCCACTTCCTGCAGCTTGCGTTGGAGCGAGCGTTCCTTCGGGAGCAGGAAGTTGCGGATGATTTGCTGGGTGAGGGTCGAGGCGCCCTGCGTGCCGCCCTGGCCTTTGAGCTTCGCCACGGCGGCGCGGACGATGCCTTTCGGATCGTAGCCGGCGTGCTTCCAGAAGGTGCGGTCCTCGATCGCGACGATGGCGTTGACCAGGTCCTTTGGAAGTTTCTTGAAGGGCACGTAGACGTGGTAGCTGTTGAAGAACTCGCCGATCTTGTCGCCGTTGCGGTCGTACACGATCGAGTTGTCGGTCGGGCGCGATTTGGTGATCGTCTCGAGCCGGGATTCGTCGATCGTGAAGACACCGAGCTCTTTCAGCCAGAGATAGCCGGCGAAGACCGAGCACAAGACGCCGAGCGTCGCGACCAGCGCACCGACTCGGACGATTTTCCACTTCAGCTTGCCGGGAGCCTTCGCCTGGGCGCCGCTCAGTCCTTCGAGACCGCGGATTTCCGCCTCCCCGCCCAGCGGCGTGAAGTTGCTCGAGAATGGATTTTGCGGATCTTGCTCGGACACTCGGGAATCTCCTCGCTTCGTCTTTCATTTCGGCGGGGAAACCCGAAGGTTGAATTCGCGAGTGCAGGCAAGAACTGCCTCCGTCCGCCGGGCAGGATTTGCCTGGCCGCCCGTCCCGCGAATCCCGGGTGCGTTCGAATTGTTAGCGGTATGACCGGATGATTTCGTCAGGAAATTGACGAGTTGGACCGTGGGCAAAGGGCGCCGTCAAGCCCAGCAGGCTCGCTCCGATACACCCAGTGGCTATTCCTCTTGAGGCTTTTTGCGCCCAAGACCTGAAACTTCCTGGAGGAA
>JAYVBB010000677.1:0-3109 GCA_043750715.1 Pseudomonadota bacterium
GGGTCCGTCCCATTTGGCGTTTTCAGACACTTAGCATTTTAGCTAAGTATTTACTGGACAATTAATTAGCAGTTAAGCTAACAATTGGAAGTCGTCGGCGAACGCCTCGCCGCAAACAACCTCCCAAAGGAATCCACCATGTCCGCCAACAAACCCGTAGCCGTCATCGTCACCTACCGCCTGAAGAAGGGCACCGAAGCCCAGTTCGTCCCGCTGCTGAAGAAGCACTGGCCGACCCTCGACCAGCTCGGTCTGGTGACCAAAGAAAAGCCCAAGATCTGGCGCGCGGAAAACAAGCGTTCGCCCGGCGCCGTTTCCTACGTCGAGCTCTTTCACTGGAAGGACGCCGCCAGTCCTGACGTCGCCCACCAGACGCCCGACGTCATGAAGATCTGGGAGCCGATGGGCCCGATTCTGGAGAGCATGGAAATTCTTCACGTCGAGCCGGCGAGCCTTTGAAGAAGCAAGCCGACGCCAAAGAGAAGCTCGAACAGCTCGAAGCCGCCTTTGCCGCCTTGGCTCACGCCGCCAGGCGGCAAATTCTTTTGACGATCTGGTTTCGCGGCGGCGTCGTGTCCTCGAGTGAGATCGCCAGGCGATTCCAGCACTCGTGGCCCACGACCACGCGGCACCTGCGCGTGCTCGAAGAGGCCGGGCTATTGACCAGTGAAAAAGACGGCCGGAACCGGTATTACAAAGTCGACCGCGAACGGCTGGACGCGGCGCGGAAATGGCTCGGCTGGTTCTTCGACGACGCCGGCTGACGGGAGGGATAGGTGGCTGACGAATCCCCTTTCGAAGGGACCTTGGTGCTGGAAAAGCTCGCGGTGATCGACAAGGTCGACGAATTTTTCGCGGCTGTCGACGGCGACGATTTCGCCACTGCCAAGAGCCTCCTGCGGGCCGCGAAAGTCGACGCCGAAACCATCGCCATCGTTTTGAAGAAAATGGCCGACGCCGACTCGAGTCATTGAAGCGGGGGTTTTGCGAGTGGGAACGTTCTACGACCGCATCATCGACCAACAGGCAGCCCTGATCGAGGAAGCGAAAGTCTTTTTCGTCGGCAGCGCGCTCCCCGGCGAACCGGTCAACGTGTCGCCGAAAGGCGGCGGACCGCTGCACCTCATCGACCGGAACAAGGTCGCTTATCTCGATTATCCCGGCAGCGGCAACGAAACGGCGCGCCACGCCGCGGCGGGTGGACCGATGACGATCATGATCATGGCGATGGATCAGGACGATGCCGCCATCGTTCGCCTCTACGGCCGCGCGCGGGTGCTCCCCGTCGACGAGTCGCCGCTGGCGCGCCTGCTAACGTCCGGCGCGACGAGCCCCGTCTTCCCCAAGCCCCGCCAGATCATCGAAATGACGATCGACCGGACCCAGACGAGCTGCGGCTACGGCGTTCCCCAGCTGCAGTTCGTCGCCGAGCGCACGCCCAGGCAGCTCGGCCGCCGCTTCAAAGAGCCGCGCAAATGACGGCTAGTCGGGCTTGAAGATCAGGGCGATCTCTTCCCCGACGATTTCCTTCGGCGGCGCCGGAAACGGATCCGAGTCCTCGATGGCTTTCAGCGCCGTCTCGTCGAACTCTTTGTCGCCCGACGATTTCTCGATGACGCTGCTGGTAACCTTGCCGGCTTGATCCAGCTTGACTAGGGCCTTTGCTTCCAACTTCGTGCCCTTCCATTTCGCCTGGGAAACGAAGTGACTCTTCAGGTGCGCGTGAATCTCTTTGCCGAAAGATTTCGGCGCGGCCTGGGCGGTCAGGGGCATCAGCAGCAAGAGCGCGAGAGCGAAGTAACGCATGGTCCCTCCAATCGATTTCGTACATGGGAACTATGAGAGTAGTTCATTTCCCGCAAGCCGCGCACTCGCAGATAGTCCTCCGGCCGTGAAACGTACAACATCCGCGGCAGACGTCATGCGTTTTCTAGTCGACGATAAACAGCTTCGCACCCGTTTCGGTACGCGAGCGATGCGCCTCCGCCCCGTCCGCAACCTGATAACTCGTGCCCGGAAGCAGGACGAACGTTCGCCCGTCTTCGAGTTCGGTCGTCAGCTCGCCTTCCAGGACAAGCAACACATGACCTCGTTTGCACCAATGGTCGGCGACGTAACCCGCCGTGTACTCGACCATGCGGACCCTGACGTTTCCTGACTCCAACGTCCGCCAATAAGCTTTGCCAGTCACGCCGGGATGTTCGGTCGGCGCGACCTTGCTCCAGTCCGTGGTGCAAAAGGGAAGGTCTTGGATTTTCATTCCAGGGGCGCACTATTCGACATGGCCGACACCAAGGTCTGCGCCCAGAACTCTTCCTCTTCACTCAAGGCTTCGCCGCCGCCCTCCGGAGGTTCTCCGCAGTAATGCGGACTGAGCATCTCCGCTTCCTTCAACAGCCACGCCACCCGAAACTTCACCGCCCCTCGCCTCGCCGTAGAGGGAAGCTGGATGGCTTTCACCGTGTGGCTTTGCGCGATGTTCCCGCCCATGGCCTCATAACGGCCCCTAATTCTGCCCACATCCGCATCCGGATCCCGCAGATGCTTCTCGGCCCTCGCCGCTGGATGCAACCCCGTCGCCCCGACGTAGATCACCCGCGCGGGCTGATTCACGATCCACACATAAACCCACCCGGCCCCCGCCACGAGGATCTCTCCGTCGACGACCTCGAATTCGATGACTTTTTTGAGTAGGGTCATTTGCTCCACTCTGCGCGACCTTGCTTTCAAAGGCAATAAGGCGCGCGAAGCGCCGCCGTTCTATCCAAGCAGATGCTCGAAATGCCGACGGCTCCTCAGATCGCGAGCGAAGAGTCGAGCCGAGGCTGGCCGAGGGTCGACGGCGAGCAGCGCCCACGCGTAGCGACTGGGCGTTGCACACGGCGCCATCCCTTCAAGAGAAAAGCGCCTCGAAGAATTGGGTTGTTCACCCGTCTCTTGGAGGCGCTTTTCTCTAGAAGGGATGGCTCCTCAGGCAAGACTCGAACTTGCGACCCGGTGATTAACAGTCACCTGCTCTACCAACTGAGCTACTCAGGAATACCGGCTGAAATGCCAGGCGATACGAAAAAGCCGAAGCATCTTGAGTAGGTAACTGAAATCCAGCCAA
>JAYVBB010000678.1:0-2414 GCA_043750715.1 Pseudomonadota bacterium
CAGTTCAACGACGTGATCACCGAGACGAAGGCCATCTTCGCTCCGATCATTACCTCTTTGGGCGGCACCCTGGTCGTCAACAACCGTTGGACCGACCCCACGGTCAACGCCAACGCGTCCCAAAGCTTCAACACTTGGACCGTGAACATGTACGGCGGCCTCGCGCGCCGCGTCGAAGTCACCCGTGACGGCTTCTCGATGGTCCTCTGCCACGAGCTTGGCCACCACCTGGGCGGCTTCCCCTTCGTGTCCTCTTGGGCCGCCGACGAAGGCCAGGCCGACTACTTCGCCACCCACGCCTGCCCCGAGCTGATCTGGGGCAACGACGCGGCCGGCAACGCCGCCGCCCGCGCCGAGATCCCGGCCAACCCGAAAATGAAGTGCGACGCCGTCTACCAGACGGAAGGCGCCCAGAACCTCTGCTACCGTACCGTCATCGCCGGCAAGCACCTGGCTGACCTCCTCGGCGCCCTCGGCGGCACCACGGCGGCCTACGAGACCCCGGACACGACCGTCGTCACCACGACGAACCACGCCCACCCGGCCGCCCAGTGCCGCCTCGACACGTACACCGCTGGCGCGCTCTGCACCAACGACTACGACAGGTCGGTCATCGCCGGCAAAGACCGCGGCGCCAACCGCAACGACCGCGAGTCGGAAATCCAATCGGCGAACCAGTACTGCGCCAGCCGCGACAACTTCACGTACGGCACGCGCCCGACCTGCTGGTTCAAACCGGGTATCTGATACCGAATCTTCGCCGGGCTGAAAGGCCCAGCGAATGACGAAGGGGCTGCCAAGGAATGGCGGCCCCTTCTCTTTTGGGAAGCGTTCAACCCGCGCGCGCCTTCAACGGCTTCTTCGGAGCATCCTGCCGGCGCACCGGTTCTCCGGCGAGCAGGCGGTCCGCCAGCTCCATCGAGCCAACGATGATAGGCATGATGCCCGGGTAACAGCTGGTGGCGCCCACGAAGTCGAGATTTTTCAGACCCGAGCGCTGCGACACGCGGCGGAGGCTGTAAGTCGCCGGCGTCAGCTCCGCGCCGTAGACGGCGCACCGCGGCGGCGCGAGCTTGGCTTCGACTTCGCGCGGCGACTCGACGTGCTCGACCGCGACGTGGCGGCGCAGGTCCGGGGCGAAGTTCTTCTCGAGGATGCCGTACATCACGCCTTTGAGTTTGGCGACGGCCTGGTCATAAGCGTCGCCGCCTTGGGCTTCGAGCTTCTTCCAGTGATCGTAATCGACGAAGGTGAGGGCGACGAGCGAGAAGCCGTCGTGCGGCGCGAGGACGCCCGGGTCGGCGAGGAGCGAAGGCGTCGAGATGAAGACCCATGGCTCGTCGAAGCGGTGGCGGCGCGTCAGGTCGTCGAACTCGCGCGCGAGGTCGTGGTGGGAATGAAACCAGAAGTTCTTCCTCCCGAAGCCGGCGCGCACCGGATCGAGGCCTTTTAGGCCGAGGTTGAGTGAGAAGACCGCGCTCGAATAATCGTAGGAGCGCACCCGCCGAACAGGGCGCGGCGACATCAGGTCGAAGGTGCGCTGGGGGTCCAGGTTCGAGATGACGCGGTCAGCGGTGAAGGCCCCTGTGGACGTTTCCACGAACGTGATGCGGTCCTTTTCGCGACCGAGGACCTTGACCTCGACGCTCGTGAGGACTTGGCAGCCGGGCGACTTTTCAATGACGCCGCGGATTTTGGCGATGAAGTCGCCCATGCCTTGCTTCGGGTAGGCGGCTGACAGGCTGTAGGAGGTCTGCATGCCGCTGTGCATGATGAAGGAAGCGTCACGGGGCGACTTCGCGAGGTTGCCGGCTTGGCCGGCTAAGATGACGCGGAGCTCTTCCGGGAAGTTCAAGGCGTCGAACACCTGGCTCACGGTCTTGCGGATGTACTTCAGGACTCCGGCGTGGCTCAGCGGTGCTTTGACGATGTGACGCCAGCTCAAAATTTTCTCGTAGGCGTGGCCTTCGCGGAACAGGCGGTCGAGCACGGAGAAGTATTGGCGCAGGCCTTTGGCGTGCGCCGGATAGCGCTCCGCGAGCTTCTGCTCGAAGGCGAGCAGCGTCGACGGAATCTCGAAGCGGAGCTTCGGCGTCACGACGACGTCGTAGCCGTCGTGGTCCATGAAGTTGAACGCGACATCGTCGCCGATTCCGAGACGGTCGAGAAAGCGCGGCACCGGTCCGCCCGGCTCGCAGCCCATCAGGTAATGCACCTGGTGGCAGAACGAGTAGTCGCCGACGTCGAAGGTGTGGGCGTAGCCGCCTACCGTGTGATGGCGCTCTACCAACAGGACTTTTTTCCCGGCATGCGCGAGCTGGGCGGCCGTGGCAAGGCCACCGATGCCTCCGCCGAGGATCATTGCGTCGAAATGCGGGTTTTGACTGTCACGCGGCATCGATATCCACCCATAC
>JAYVBB010000679.1:0-5126 GCA_043750715.1 Pseudomonadota bacterium
CACAGGTCCGAGAGCAACCACAGGTGATGTGAGAACGGCAGGATTGTATGTAAGCCTGAAGTCCGTTGAATACAAACCATTACCTGTCGTGCTATCAACGTTTACCGGAACAACCACGTTTGTGTTGCCCGTGAGCGTCGTAATATTGGTCGGTACCGAAACGGCGTTGCAGAGGCTTACGGCCGTCAGCGTTACGTCGTTTCCACTGCCGCCCACATATGAAATGCGGGAGCAACGCGGTGACGAGGTGGCCGCGCCGGCTGAGCTCGGTGGTCATGCCGCCCGGGAACGCGCCGAGCTCCAGCCAGTGGCGCCTGGACGCGGGACCTAACCCCCGGGCCGAGAGGAAGGCGAGGGCCTCGGCGAGTTTTTCGCCGGCGCGGCTCGGCAGGTCCGCGCGCGGGACCGGCCGGCGGGGCAGGATCTCGGCGCCGCTTCCGGCGAGAATGGTGGCGCCGGTCACTGCAGCGTCCCAAACGTCCCGCCCGTCAGGCGGCGAGCTGCCGAGGCGGGCTGCGAGGAAACGGTCGTGCCGACGCAACGGATGGACGCGCACGGGGCGCGCGGCGAAGTGTTCCCGAAAGGCAGCCTCGCTTCCTTCCCATTCGATCGGCATCGCGAAGCGCGTCAGCCCGGAAGCGGTGATCAGCGACAAAGGAACGGCTCGGGGAAACGTGAGACGCCGGAACGACTCGCCGAGCTCGGGCGACGCCGAGACCCCGGTACCCGCAAGGGCGCCCAGGTAGGACGGCAGGGCCTGCCGGTCCACTTCGACCAGCCAACTGTCGGCGACTTTCCTCATGGTCCTGGAATACTACATGGACACGGGCCCGCGACTTAAGCGAAAATTCCCGGATGGAATTGCATTACATGGAATGGGCCAACCTCGCCCTCAGGTGGTTTCACCTCGTCGCCGGCATCTCGTGGATCGGCAGCTCCTTCTATTTCATGTGGCTGGACAGCCACATGGAGGCTCCGGAGCCGCCCCGGCCGGACGTCGAAGGGTCGCTCTGGATGGTGCATTCGGGTGGCTTTTACGCGGTGGAAAAGCGCCTGATCAAGCCGGGCGGAATGCCCAAAACCCTGCACTGGTTCAAATGGGAAGCCGCTTTCACCTGGGTGAGCGGCATGTTCCTGCTCGGGGTCGTCTACTACTTGTCGGGCGGCGTCCTGCTGCTCGATCCGAGCCGACCCGAAATCGGCCTCGGAGCCGCCGTCGCGATGAGCCTCGGTACGATCCTTGTCTCGTGGCTGGTCTATGACGCGCTGTGGGCGACGTCTTGGGCCGAGAAGAACGCCCGCGTGGCGACCGGATTGAGCTTCCTGGGCCTCTTCGGCGTCGTCTATGGACTCTGCCAGATCTACAGCGGCCGCGGCGCCTACATCCACGTCGGCGCCGTTCTGGGGACCATGATGGTGGCGAACGTCTGGCACCGGATCCTGCCTTGCCAGCAAAAGATGATCGACGCGACGTCCCAGGGCCGGACCCCCGACTACGAGCTCGGCCGGAAGGCCAAGCGGCGCTCGGTGCACAACAGCTACGTCACGCTGCCGGTGCTCTTCATCATGCTGAGCAACCACTTCGCGATGACCTACAGCAACCATTGGAACTGGCTGACTCTGATCCTCATGATTTTCGTCGGCGCAGGCATCCGCCACTTCATGATCCTCGGCTCCAAGGGCAAGAACGGTTATCCCTATCTCGTCCCCGTCGGCTTGGCGCTGGCCGGCGTCATTTTCCTGAGCGGCAACAAACAGCCGGACCCGCCGCAGGCAACCTCGAGCGCGCCGACGTCGAACGATGCGCCGGTGACGATCGCGGAAGTCCAGGGCATCGTCTCGAAGCGCTGCGTTCCTTGCCACTCCAAGGCCCCGACGGACGCGGTCTGGAAGTCGGCACCGAACGGAGTCAAGTTCGACACGGCGGCCGAGATCAAAGGCATGGTGGGCGGCATCAAGCTCCGCGTCGTCGAGACGAAGACGATGCCGCTGGCGAACCAAACCGGGATGACGGACGACGAAAGAGCGCGCCTCGCTCTTTGGATTCAGCAAGGCGCGCCCCTTTAGAGTTGATGGGGTCAGTCAGGTGCCTGACCCCATCCATCTTCTAGGCTTCTTTGATCTGCTTCGGGGGGATCGCCGTCAGCTCCCAGCCGAGGTCCTCGCGCTCTTTCTCGGAGACGTTCTGGACCTCCGAGACGGCGAGGCGGATGATCTTCAGCGCCGAGAGGACCTTGATGATCTGATAAGCCGGGTCGACCTCGAACCAGCGCACCGCGAAGTTGGCGCGCGTGCCGAAGCGGTGATGGTTGTTCTGGAAGAGCTCGCCCATGGTGAGGAAGTCGAACGGGATCGTGTTACGCGAAACGTCCGACGTCTTGAAGTTCCGGTAGCCGTACTTGTGGCCGCACCAGTTGACGATCGCGCCGTGGATCGGTCCCATCAAAATCGTCGCGGGCAGCAGCAGCCACTGCCACCAAGCCGTGGCGAACACGGCGTAGAAACCGACGTAGAAAGCGACCCAAGTGAGGCTCGACAACCGGTTCTTGCCGAGGTTGTCGATCAGCGGCCACTCCGGGATGCCGCCGTCGAGGTTGGCCGCGACCTTCTCGGTTTCGTTGGTCAGATTCTCGTAACGGATCTTGGTCGCCCACATCATCGCGAAGGCGTTGCCGTGGTTGGTCGGAGAGTGCGGGTCCTTCGCCGTGTCGCTGTGGGCGTGGTGCAAGCGGTGCAGCAAGGCGTAGCCGCGCGGGTTGAGGTACGAAGCGCCCTGCGACACGTAAGTCAAAAAGTGGAAGAAGCGCTCCCACCCTTTGCTCATAGTGAACATGCGGTGCGACGCGTAGCGGTGCAGGAAGAAGGTTTGACAGAAGATCGTCAAAAAGTAGTGGGCTGCGAAAAAGTACAAAATGACCATGTTGGTTCTCCTTGGGGACCGGCTGGCGGAAAGCGGTTCGAATCTGTCCCGGTCTAGGAGAATCATCGGCGAAATCAGGGGGTCGCACTGTAAAAGAACGGTCATCGGGGCGGCCTTTTACAACACTTTTACAAAGCTGGACCCCGGATTCATCAGGAAATGGCAGATACTCGTGACCTCGGAGGGCTCCCCGCCATGAAAGTCGACAAAGTCATTACCGGCTGGTTCATTCTGGTCCACCTCGTGGCGCTCATCGGGCCGTTCTTTTATACGACTCCGGGTGCCGTCGCGGCGGGCGTCGTGCTTTATCTGGTCACGGGAATGCTCGGAATCACGCTCGGCTATCATCGGTTGCTGACGCACCGGACGTTCAAGACGCCGCAGTGGGTCGAGCGCACGCTCGCGACGTTCGGCGTGCTCGCGATGCAGCGCGGCCCGCTCGAATGGGTGGGACACCACCGGATGCACCACGCCCACGTCGACACGCCGAAGGATCCCCACAACGCGCGCCGCGGCTTCTTCTGGGCGCACGTCGGCTGGATGTGCTTCTACAATCCGGAGATCATGGACGTCGGCAAGCTGAAGAAGTTCGCGCGCGACGTCGTCGCCGACCCGTACCTCTACTGGCTGACTCCGTTGTCGGTTCACTGCGGATACCAGGCAGCGCTGGCGCTGGCGCTGTTTCTGGTCGGCGGCCCGGCGTGGGTGGTGTGGGGCATTTTCGTGCGACTTTGCGTCGTCTATCACATCACCTGGTTCGTCAACAGCGCGACGCACATCTGGGGCTACCGGAACTTCGCGACCGACGACCTGTCGACGAACAACTGGTGGGTCGGCCTGCTGGCTTTCGGCGAAGGCTGGCACAACAACCACCACGCCCAGCCGGACGTCGCTCCGGCGGGGCGCACGAAGAAAGAATTCGATCTCACTTGGCAGGTGATAAAGCTCATGCGGTTTCTTAAAATCGCGTGGGATGTCAAGCTGCCGCCTGTCGGAGATCGCTGGGAAAAGGCACAGGTGTATGAAAAGTCATACACTGCTTGAGGCCCCTGATCGTTGGGCCCCAAGGCTTTCACCGTATGGCCGGGTTCTTGCAGAAACTCCTCTTCGAGAGCAAACTCCCCGCACACATCCGTAGAACTTCCCTAAGTACCAAAGGGGTCGCCCAGTGGAACAGACCGGCGAATCGACGCTATCGCAAACGCGCACGGACAAGATCGTCGTCGTGGACGACGATCCCGTGTTCGGCGCGTTACTGCTCAACAAAGCGAAGAGCGCTGGCTTCGACTGCAAGTTCTACCTGTCACTCATGGACATGGGCTCGTTCGCGCGGATCAAGGAATACGATCTCGCGATCATCGATTTCTACATGGACCAGATCCGCGGCGACGAGATCGCGGAGTACGTCGACACGTTCTTCAAGGACGTGCCGGTGATCATCGTCAGCGGCGAGGACTTCACCGATTCGGAGAAGAAGAAGCGCTGGCCCCAGACCGTGCGCGCCTTCGTCCCCAAAATGGACGGCGTCGACAAAATTCTGACGACGGCCAAGTCGGTGCTGCAAAGGGAGCGCATGCTCCGGCGCCTGGCGACCACGACTAAGCCTTGTTGAGCTGTTTCTTGATGCGCGCCAGCGCGTCGGGATAGCCGCGGACGACGACGGTGGTGCCCGTCTCGCCGTGGGACTCGCTCATCAGGCGCACGGTCTTGCGTATCTCGCCGAGAACCTGGCTCTTGTCGTAAGGAATGTCCAGGGTCTCCTCGAGCATGCTCTTCTCGAAGTGGGCGACGATGTAGTCGCGGAGCCTCTGCACGTCGTCCTTGCGCTTGGCCGACATCATGAAGGCCTGCGGGTACTCGGCGGCGAGGGCTCGGGACGAGACCTGGTCCAGGCAGTCGACCTTGTTCAGGATCAGGAGCGACGGCGAATTCGCCGCGTCGATCTCGGTCAGCACGTCTTTCGTCACCTGGTACTGCGACCGGAAGGTCGGATCCGAGGCGTCGACGACGAAGAGCAGCAGCGAGGCGTCGCCGGCTTCGTCGAGGGTCGAGCGGAAGGACGCGACCAGGTCGTGCGGCAGCTTCTTGATGAAGCCGACCGTGTCCGACACCAGAATCCGCGGTTGGGTTTCGGGGTGGAGGGCTCGGATGGTGGTGTCGAGGGTAGCGAAAAGCTTGTCTTCGACCAGGACGTCGCTGCCCGTCA
>JAYVBB010000680.1:0-3076 GCA_043750715.1 Pseudomonadota bacterium
ACTACCCCGTCCCGTCTCGGACATCGCCGTCAACGTCTCGGTCACGCAGTCTCACCTCGAGGACATCAAGCTCAAGGAAGTGGTCGTCAAGCTGCCGGACTTCGGCACCACCGTCACGGTCAAAGCCGAGACGACGGTCGGCCCGGATTTCATGCCGAAACGGTTGTGGGCGAAGGTCGTGACCAACGTCATTCACAACGGCGAAGAGCGGTTGCCTCTCGGGATAAAGACGTCGGGTAAGGTCGACGTGACGCTCGAAGTCGACACCAAGGACATGCGCAACGTCGCGGTCGACGGCGAGACGAGCTTCGACCGGTTCAACGTCATGATGCCGGCCGCCGACGGCAAGGGTCCACCACTGATCGTGGTCGAGGGCATGAAGGGTGCGATCCCTTTCAAACAGAACGTGCAGATTCCGGACCTGGCGACGCTGAAGAAGCCTGCGACGGCTCCCGGAGCCCCGGCTGCAACGGCGACGGTGGCCGCGGCGCAAACAGCCAACACGCCGGCCGCAACCGCTGCGCCAGCCGCGGAAATTCCCGACGTCCAGATCGTCGACGAGGACGCGGAAGCGGGCGAGCAGGCCGACGAGAAGCTCGACAAACTTGCCGGAAAATATTTCACCAAAAACGAAGACAAACTTGCGGCAAGCGCCAATCCGGTGGCAACCGTGGACTACCCGAACATCCGGCCGTTCTACCCGGAGCGTCGCCCCCTATCGATCGAGCGCCTCGAAGCCGCGAACCTCGAGCTTTCGAAGATGGAGTTCGACCTGGAGCTCCGCCAGAACTTCTTCGCCGTGAACCAGTTCGTCATCGGCTTCCTCGGAGGCAAGATCCAAGGGGGACTTCCAGCTGGCGTTCGACGCCGCCGCGAAGGACCTGTCGAAGATTCTGCTCGGACTCAGGACGACGGTCCACATGACGCGCCTCGACACGAGGAAGCTACTCGAGCGGTTCCCGAACCTGAGAGACAAGACGTCGTCGGTTTTCGGCTTCTCGAACCCGTATCTCGATGGCACGGTACACTTCAAATACGACCTGAAGGCGAACGACATGTCTGGCGGCGTCGAAATCACCTCGATCGGCAAAGAGCAGCTGAAGATGATGCTCTTCTATGTCGATCCATTCGAGCAGAACCCAACGATCACCGACATGCGGAACGCTCTATCGTTCGGCGAAGTCCGGCAGGTCTCCGTTCCGATCAAGAATGGAGAGATCGGGATTGACGTCGACGTCCGGCTGCTGAGTGGCGCCATTCCGATCCCGACGCCGAAGCTCACGCGGTTCCCCATCAGCCAGCTGATCGACAACCTGAAGGATCAGCTGCTTGCCCCGAAAGAAGAACAAAAAGCGCCGGAAGCGACGCCGACTCCCCAAGTCTCAGGAGCCTGATCGATGATTCGCAAACTGCTGTTCCTTCTTTGCCTGACGCCGCTCGTCTCGGCGTGCACGTTCAACTTCGAGGTCACCACGCCGCGCACCGCGCTCGAAAACCAGGTGATGGGCTCCTACAAAGAGCTGGACGACGACCTGATCCTCGTGTCGTCGGTCCGGGCAGGAGCCAAGCAGGCGAAGAACGAGATGGTTCCTGGAAAGCGTCGGGCGCTCGATGCGCGGGAGAACCAGGAGTTCAACCGGGACGACATCGACGAGCTCAAGGACAAAGGCGTGATCGGTGAGACGGCGGTCGGCACGGTGGCGCTGCTTCCCAAGTCCGGCGAGGCCAAGGACGCTCACCTTGCCCAGGTCCTGGTCGGTGAAGAGAACCACGACCGGGAAGACATCTGGAAACGCATCATCGAATCGAACGAAAACCTTTCGGCCAAGGATCTGCCGGAGGTGCGGCGGACGTACGCCAAGCTGCAACGGGACACGGCCCGCGTCGGGCAGTGGGTTCAGGATGAGAGCGGCAACTGGAGCAAAAAACCGGGAGCTGAAAGCATCAAATGAAGGCGAAGCTGGCATCGCTAATGGTCCTCGTCGCTGGTTGCACCGGCGGCAAGTACCTTGCCGACTTCGAGACGGAGCCGACGAAGGCGGACGCGACGCTTTACCCTCCGGAGCAATTGACGGCGGGCAACGACTCCAGCTTTGCGCCGGACCTGTCATCGAACGGAGCCTTCGTCGTCTATACGTCCGACCGCAAGGGTAACAAAGACATTTGGGAAAAACCGACCCGGGGCGGCTTCGGGCGGCAGGTGACCCTGCATGCGGCCGACGACTTCTCGGCGGTCATCAGTCCGGACGGGGACAAGATCGCCTTCGTGTCGCGCCGTGAAGACGCAGCCGGCGACGTCCACGTCATCGACCTGGGCTTCACGTTCAAGGGACTGATCGGCAAGTCGGAGGGCAGCCTCTCCGCCGTCAGCTCCAAAGAGACGGAAGACAGCAACCCGTCCTGGTACCCCGACAGCAAGAAGCTCATCTTCTCGGCTCGCAAGCCTGGTGACGCGCTACCCCAACTCATGGTGGCGGACCTGGCGGACATGAAGCCGGTGGCCCTGGGCTCGCTGCAAGGCGATCAGCCGCGCGTTTCGCCCGACGGGAAGCGGGTCGTGTTCGTGCGCGACGGCGCGCTGTTTCTTTACAGCGAGGACGGCGAGAAAGTCGTTCAGGTGACGGAAGGCGGCATTCTGCAGGACGGCCAGCCGCGGTTCACCCAGGACGGCAAGGCGCTGCTCTTTCTCCGTTACGCCGACGACACGAACAAGGACGGCAAACTCAACGGAGATGACCGGCCGAGCATCTGGCGCCTCGACATCGAAGGTCAACAGGGCCAGAAGTTCCGGGAAAACTACGCGATCATTCCGCTGACGTCGTCGCGTTTCGCGGCATTCTCTCCGGAAATCCGCAGCCCCTTCCTTTACGTGGCCTTGCAGACGCAGGACGGCCTCGACATCTTCCGGTTCCCGGAGTTCGGCCAGGTGAAGCCGGCACAGGATCTGGAAGGCGTCCGGGTGCAGTTCGACTTGCAGCAGGACTTCAACGACAAGACGTTCATTCTCCGGCGTGCGCAGACGGGGTTCCAGGAAGCCAAGCAGCCCGAGCTCGCGGTCGAGGCGGCGCTGATGGAG
>JAYVBB010000681.1:0-7098 GCA_043750715.1 Pseudomonadota bacterium
CCCAAGAAACTAGCCTGAGCGAAGCGAAGGATCTCGTGAAATCAACCTGTTAGCGTCGAGATCCCTCGCTACGCTCTGGATAGTTTCTGGCGCGGAACGCGCCAGAAACTAGCTAGCATTACCTAAAGTCTGCTAACACGGTCCCATGGTGGCCGTCAGACCCTATATTTTTTACGATTCGACCGTGAGTCTCTGCTCGCAGTGCCTTCGCCGCGTCGACGCCAAGATCCTGATCAAGGGCGACGACGTCGTCATGGACAAACGTTGCCCCGTCCACGGCCGCGAAGAAGTGTTGATCGCCACCGACGTCGCCTACTACAAGAAGAGCCGCGACTACGCCAAAGCCGGCGAGCAACCAGGCCGCTGCGCCACCCCGACCTATTACGGGTGCCCGTACGACTGCGGCCTCTGCCCCGATCACGAACAGCACTCCTGCATCGGGCTGATCGAAGTCACCGACCGCTGCAATCTCAAATGCCCGACCTGTTACGCCGGCTCGGGCCCCGGCGTCGGTCGGCACCGGACGCTTGCCGAGATCGAGGGCATGTTCGACACGCTCGTCGCGAGCGAAGGCGAGCCCGACGTCGTCCAGATCAGCGGCGGCGAGCCGACGCTGCACCCGCAATTCTTCGAAATTCTGGAGGCGGCCCGCCGCCGCCCCATTCGTTATCTGATGGTCAACACGAACGGCCTCCGGATCGCGCAGGACCCGGCATTCGTGAAGCGCCTGGCCGACGTCAAAAAGGGCCTCGAGATTTATCTGCAGTTCGATTCGTTCGAGCTGGAGCCGCTTCTGAAGCTACGCGGCAAGGATCTTCGCGAAACGAGGACGAAGGCCCTCGAGATCCTGAACGAGCACAACATCTCCACGACTCTCGTCGTGACGCTCCGCAAGGGGCTGAACGACGGCGAGATCGGCAAGATCGTCGACTTCGCCACGACGCAGCGCTGCGTGCGCGGCGTGACGTTCCAGCCGACCCAGATCGCCGGGCGTCTGGAAGACTTCGACCCCGCCAAGGACCGCCTCACGCTCACCGACGTCCGCAAGGCGATCCTGAGCCAGACGAGCCTGTTCACTCCCGACGACGTCATTCCGGTGCCCTGCCACCCCGAATCGATCGCGATGGCTTACGCCCTCAAGGTCGACGGCAAGGTGACGCCGCTCAGCCACTGGGTTAGCCCGGAGCAGTTGCTCGCGAACGCCCGCAGCACGATCAATTTCGAGCAGGATCAGAACCTCAAAGGCCTCTTCTTCGACCTCTTCAGCACCTCGAAGACGCCGACGGTCATGACCGAGAAGCTGCATTCGCTGCTCTGCTGCCTGCCGAAGTTCGCGATGCCCCAGCTGAATTACGACAACGTCTTTCGCGTCATCATCATGCAGTTCTTCGACGCGTACAACTTCGACATCCGCCCGATCAAGAAGACCTGCATCCACATCGTCCAGCCCGACGGGCGGATCATTCCGTTCGACACGATGAATCTGCTCTACCGGGACGAGAAGGCGCAGTACGTCGAAAAGCTGCGCGCCGAGCAGAAGCAGATCTACGAGATGTATCAGCGGGCGGAAAAGTCGCTCGAGCAGTAAGACGAGACCTGGTGGATGGTCGCCTTGACGGAGGGGTCCGTTGTGTCGACGAACTCCATGGCGTCGACCGACGTGTTGGATTCGGAGAGTTCGACGAAATCCGCGGTCGTAGTGAGGCGGCCCACCTCGAGGGCCGAACCCACGCAGGGGGTACCGCCGGGCTTCGCGCACTCGAGCACGATCTGGCGCGGCCCGTCGCCCGTGACCGTAAAGCGGCACTGCGAGTCGTCGACCGGCTCCGCCGCGCTTTCTCCAATTTTTGCGGTCACGTTGCAGTTGATCTGAAACCGGTCGGTTCTGGGCTCGGAGGTGCCTACTTGGTACGAAAGGGACAGACAAAGCGTCGTGCCGGCGGACTCGAGCACCACGCTGCGGGATTCGAGCAACGAGAGGAGCGCGGACGGCTGGGCGGCCAGCGTCGCTCCGTCGGTTGCCGTCGTTTCGTCGCCGATGTCCGTCGGAGCGAAGCCGCAGTTGATCGTGAAGGCGTTGCTGCCGAGCAGCGCACAGGCGCCCGCCGCCATTCCGAACCGAGCCAGTTTAGACCTTGCCGAATCCATGACCCGAATTTACCATGTTTAGTGCATGAAGCGGATCTCAATTACGGTGACTGTCCTACTGTTGGCGATAGCCTGCGCGGCATCCCCATGCCTCGCCAAGACCGAACGCGGAAAGAACGCCGCGAAAGACGCAGCCGAGCCCGAGGCGGCCCCGAAAGACGGTGACGGCAAGTCCATCAAACCGTCGCGCTGGACCCGGTTGCGCCCGGGGACGATCGACCTGACTCTACAACCCGCCGAGGTGGCGGCCGTGGGCGGCGTAACGAACCCGTCCTTCGAGCTCCTGTACTCCAAGCCCAGGCTCGGGACGCTGCCGCTTCACGTTGGCCTCGCCTACTGGGGCTTCGAGATGGACCGGACGGGCAGCAATTCCCGTGGGACCTACGACAACGACTACTTCGACGAAGAAACCGACCGCGGTGCTTCCGAGGTGCATCGGCACTACTCGCTTCACGCGGCGGTCTTTCGCGCGAAGCTATTCTTCTCACCCGGCTTCTTCATGAACTTCGGCGTCGGGTACCGCTTCGTCCGGACGCACGAAGTCGCCGACTATGACGACGGCAGCCGCGATTCGCGCTTCAAGGAAGCGTCGTCGCTCGGCGCCTCGTGGGGTGTGGGGAACCGGTTCTTCATCGGCCAAGTCTATTACATCGGCGCCAACTGGATCGATCTCTTCGTGCCCTTCACCGTCTTGAGCTCCAAGGACGCCGAAACGGGGAACAGCAATCCCCTGGGCTACAAAAACGAGTCGAAGACGAACGACGGCCAGCGGGCGTCTTTCCGGACCCTGGTCCTCGAACTGGGTCGCATCTGGTGACGGCACACGAGATTGCCGAGATCGCGGCCATCGCGGTCGGCTACCAGGTTTACCGCGTCCTTCGCTCGCGTTCGGGTGATGCCATCGGTACGACCAATCGCCTGTGGATCCTGGTCGGTGCGGCCGTCGGCGCGGCCTCTGGCTCGCACGCGACGGAAGTTTTGGAGAGGTGGCTCGCGCCCGAAGGAGTCGCGGGGCTTTGCTATTCCGGTCGAAGCATCGTGGGTGCACTGCTGGGCGGCCTCGTCGCCGTCGAGCTGGCAAAAGTCGTTCTCAAGGAGAAGCAGCGTTCGGGCGACCTTTTCGTGCTGCCGATCGTGGTCGGTATGGTCATCGGCCGCCTCGGCTGCTACTTCGACGGTTTGGCTGACTGTACCTACGGCGTCGCGACGGCAGCGCCCTGGGGTGTCGACTTCGGCGACGGTGTCGCCCGGCATCCGACGCAGCTGTACGAGATCGGCTTTCTGGTCGTCCTTGCGCTCCTCCTATCTGCGGCGAAGCGTCGCCTGCCGCTGCGGGAGGGCGCGTTCTTCCAGATGTTCATGATCGCCTACTTCGCGTTTCGTCTCCTCGTCGACGCCTGGAAGCCGTTGCCGCGCCTCGGCTCCTCGCCGCTTGCTGCGACGCAAGTCGTCGCAATGCTCGGCCTCGCCTGGTACTGGCGGCCGATCTTGCGTCCGAAATCCCTACTGGATTCCTAGGCGAGCGTCCCGAGGAGCGCCGTCTTGTTGGCGTCCGTGATCTTGACGGGCAGCACGCGGCCGACGGCGTCGACGGGTGCGGCGGCGCGGACGAGGCGGAAATGCTCGGTACGGCCGTAGTAGTGGCCCGGCATCTTCTTGCTTTCGTAGTGGAAGAGCACGGGGCGGACTTTGCCGATCTCGGCCTCGGCCTGGGCAATGGTGATCCGGTCCTGGAGCGCGTTGAGACGGGCGAGCCGCGCCTCTTTCACTTCTTCCGGTACCTGGTCGACATAGCGCGCGGCGGGGGTGTTCTTCCGCGGCGAGTACTTGAAGGAGAAGCAGAAGCTGTAGCGCGTCTCCTCGACGAGCCGCATCGTGTCCTCGAAGTCCTCTTCCGTCTCACCGGGAAAACCCACGATCAGATCGGTCGAGAGCGCGACGTCGGGGAGGGCGTCGCGGAGCCAGGCAATGCGTTGTTTGTATTCGGCGACGGTGACCTTGCGCTTCATGCGCCCCAGGATCCGGTCGGACCCCGACTGCACGGGCAGGTGGATGTAGCGTCCGAGCTTCGGCTGGTGACGGAAGAGGTCGGCGAGCGCCTGCGGGAAGTCCTGAGGATTGGACGTCGTGAAACGGAGGCGTTCCAGGCCCGGAAGTTCGGCGACGCGGCTCAGCAGCTCGACGAAGGGGCCGTTCGGCGGCACGTCTTTGCCATCGGCGAAGAGGTCCGTGCCGTAGCTGTTGACGTTCTGGCCGAGGACCGTGATTTCTTTCGCCCCGGAGGCGATGAGCGCCTCGCATTCGGCTAGGACTTCCGGCAGGCGACGGGACACTTCCCGGCCGCGGGTGAACGGGACGACGCAGAACGTGCAGTAGTTGTCGCAGCCCTGCTGGATGTTGACGTAGCGGGAGATGTCTTTTTCGGTGCTTAGGCTCGCGGGAGCGAGAGTCGGCGAGGGGTGGTCGCCCCGGTCCTTTTTGAAGCCGATCGCCATGGCGGGCTTCTTCGTCTCGCGGTGCTCGTCCAAAAGCCTCGGCAACTCGTCGATCTTCCCGGGCCCGAGCAGTACGTCGATCTGCGGCGCCTGCTTCAGTAAGCGCGAGCCTTCCGCTTGCGCGACGCAGCCCGCGACGGCGATCGTCATGCCGGGCCGGTTCTGTTTCATTTCTTTGAGGATGCCGAGGCGGCTCAGCACTTTGTGCTTCGCCTTCTCGCGGATGTGGCACGTGTTCAGCAAAACCAGGTCCGCGTCTTCCGCGGAGGCGGCGAGCGTGTAGTTCTTCTCCGCCAGAATGGCCAGCATCCGCTCGCTGTCGGCGGTGTTCATCTGGCAGCCCCAGGTTTCGACGTGGACCTTCAACGGTTCTTCTTCCGCGCTTTTTTGGCGGCTTTGCGCACCTTGCGGAGCTTCTCGCGGTCGACGGCTTTTCTCTGGCCGCCGCCGCCGCCGAACATCGACGCGTCCATGCCGGGAGGCATCATCGCACCCATGCCGCCGGCGCCGGCGCCCATCTGGCCCGCCATCTTCCGCATGTTGTTCATCTGGGCGAGCTGGCCCATCCCCGGGATCTTCCCGAGCATGCCCATGTTCTTGCCGAGCATGCCCATCATGCCGCGCATGGCGTTGAACTTCTTGAGGAGCTCCGACACTTCCTTCGGAGCCCGACCGGAGCCCTTGGCTATCCGCCGGACCCGGCTGTCGTTGAAAACTTTGGGGTTGGTGCGCTCGGTGACGGTCATCGAGTCGATCATCGCCTTGATTTTGACGAGCTCGTTGTCGTCGACGACGACCCCTTTTGGGATCATGTTCTGCATCGGCATCTTGGCGATGATGTCCTTGAGCGAGCCCATCTTTTGGATCATCGAGAGCTGCTCGTAGAAATCCTTGAAGGTGAACTGGCCCTGGAGCATCCGCATCGCGTCTTCTTCGCGGACCTTGTCGGCGACGCGCTCGAAGTCCTTGATCAGGCCAACGACGTCGCCCATGCCGAGGATCCGGCTGGCGAGGCCTTCCGGCCGGAACTCTTCCAGGCGGTCGAGGTCTTCGCCCATGCCCAGGAATTTGATCGGTTTGCCGGTGACGCCTTTGACGCTCAAGGCGGCGCCGCCGCGCGCGTCGCCGTCGAGCTTGGTCATCACGACGCCCGTGAGACCCAAGCGGTCATCGAAGCTCTTCGCCGTGGTCACGGCGTCCTGGCCCATCATCGCGTCGCAGACGAGCAGGATGTTGTCCGGCTTCGTCAGCGCCTTGATGTCGTCCAGCTCCTTCATCAAGGTTTCGTCGATGGTGAGCCGGCCCGCGGTGTCGAACAGGATGGTGTCGCAGCCGAGGTCGAAGGCCTTCTGCATCGCGGCTTTGCAGATGGCTACCGCCGTCGCGCCCTCGATGTGGAAAACGGGCGCGCCGACTTTGGCGCCGAGCACTTTCAGCTGCTCGGCGGCAGCCGGACGATAGACGTCGGCGGCGACCAGGAGCGGCTTCTTCTTCAGCTTGGTAATGAGGTATTTGGTGAGCTTGCCGGTCGTCGTCGTCTTGCCGGAGCCCTGCAGGCCGACCATCATGATCGTCGACGGCCTGTTGGTCGCGTAGTTGAGTTCCGCGTCCGCGGGTCCCATCAACGCGATCAGCTCGTCCTGGCAGATCTTGACGAAGTGCTCGCCCGCACCGACTCGCATCGAGCCGCCGCCGGAGCCGGCTTTGGTCTGGACGGAGCGGCCCAGGGCCTTCTCTTTGACGTCGGCCAGAAATTTTTTCGCGACCCCGTACTCGACGACGGCTTCGAGGAGGCTGCGGCGGATTTCGCCGATCGCGTCCTCGATGTTCTCTGCCGATAAGGTGGTCTTGCCGCGAAACTTGTCCTTGGCCTTGCTAAAGCCTTCGCTTAGGACGTCCAACATGCCAAGTGACTCCGATGCCGCTGAAAAGACAGAGCAAAGGGAGCGTATACCCCCTCGGCTTGCCGCGGCGCGAGCTGTTTTGAATTAAAGGCAATGATTCCATGGTGTTGCTTTGGCCTGGGGAATCCCCTAAGCTAGGCCGGTGACGACCCATTCCGCATCTCCGACGTCGGGCGCAAGACCGCCTGATCTCGACCATTTGGCTTGGCTGGAGCGCTACCATCCGGTGGCGTGGAAGGACCGGCGCGTGCTCGATCTTGGTTGCGGCTCGGGCTTTCTGTGCGCGCACGCTCGCAAGTCCGGCGCCAAGGCGGCGGTCGGGGTCGACTTGAAAGATCCCGACGTGCCGCCGGCGGACGCCGGCTGGACGTTTGAAAAATTCGATCTCGACGCGGAAGGCTGGGGCGGGCGCGTGGCGACGCCGGGACGCTTCGACTACGTGTTCGCCTTCGACATTCTCGAGCACGTCAGCTCGCCGGTCCGCTTCCTCCGTGAGCTGCGCGACGCGCTGAGCCCGAACGGCCGGCTCGTGCTGACGACGCCCAACACGT
>JAYVBB010000682.1:0-3617 GCA_043750715.1 Pseudomonadota bacterium
GTGATCGTCTCCGGCGGCCGAGCCATGGCCAACGCCGACAACTTCAAAATCCTGAACGAGCTGGCGGACGTCATCCATGCGACCGTCGGCGCCTCGCGCGCCGCCGTCGACTCGGGCTACGCCCCGCACGAAATGCAGGTTGGCCAGACCGGCAAGACGGTGAACCCGAATCTCTACATTGCCGCCGGCATCTCGGGCTCGATCCAGCACATGGCTGGCATGCGGACGTCCAAGACGATCGTCGCGATCAACACCGACCCCGAGGCGCCGATCTTCAAGATCGCTACCTACGGGATCGTCGGCGATTTGTTCAAAGCGGTGCCCGCCATGACGCAGAAGCTCAAAGCGCTGCTGGGCTGAGACGGCCGTTGGCCAGTTCGAGCACGTGATCGGCGGCGGCAGCCGCCGATTTTCTGTGCGCGATCGTGACGACGACGGCGCCGTCGTTGGCAAGGTCACGGAGCAGCGCATGGATCGAACGCTCGATTTCGGGGTCGAGGGCTGACGTCCCTTCGTCGACGAGGACGAATGGTTTCTTGTGATACCATAGGCGAGCGAGCAGGATCCTTTGCGCTTGGCCACCGGAGACTCCGGAGCCGCCCTCACCCACGACGGCGTGAATGCCGAGAGGCAACTCGCTAACGGCTTTCGTCATGCCGACCTTCGCCAGCGCGGCCGTGACTCTTGCCTGATCGAAGGCCTCCGAAGGGTACGCGACGTTCGCCGCGACCGTGCCGGGTAGGAGCAGGACCTTTTGCGGGACGTAGCAGACGAGCGAGTCTTCGCTGGGACCATCGAAGTGGATTTCGCGGCTTCCCTGCTCGGGCTCGACCAGACCCAGAAGCAGATTGAACACGGTGGACTTGCCCGCGCCGGAAGGCCCGGCAAGGCAGTAAATCTTGCCGCCGAGGAACGTGTAAGAGAAGTCTTTGAGCGCCGGATCCTTGGCGCCGGGATAGCGAACGGTCGCGCCTTTGACCTCGATCCTCGGGGGCATGGATTTTTTCGCGGCGCGGGCCGCGACGTCGCGGCGCTCGTGACCACGCAGAAAGTCGAGAAGCGAGCGCAGGCGGTCGACGGCGGCGGCACCCTCGCGGTTGGAGTTGAGGTAGCGGCCGAGGCGGTCGGCGGACTGTGAGAGCAGGCCTAGCGTCGCGAAAAACGAGAGCTGGATCGCGCCGGTAGTCTTTCCCGCGGCGATGTCCCGGAGCGCAATGACCAGAACGACGGCCATGCACGTGATAGCTAGCGCCTCAAGCGCTGGCCCGGTTCGCGCCTTCACACGCGCGGCGCGGAGGAATTTTTGGAAGAGCCCCGTCGTCAGCTCGTTCATCTTCGTGATTTCGATCTGCTCGGTCCGGTAGTGCTTGATCGTTTCGATGCCGAGGAGGCGTTGCTGGAGCCATTCCGTCAGCAGCGAATAGTCGGCTAGCGCCTTCGCGGCGCGTTTGCGGAGCACCCGGCCGATCCGGGCGGCAAGCGCCGTCGCGGGCAGGATGCCGAGGGCGAAGATCGCCGTCAGCTTTGGCGACAGCATGATCAGCATCGCGAGGTAAGCGACCACCTTGACGCTTTCCCGCGGCATGCCGCCGTAAAAATGCACCAGGTACTCGCGGAGCAATCGCACGTCGTTGGTCACGGTGCTCGAGAGCTCCGATTCCTGCCGCCGGGATTCTTCCGTACGGCGCTGCGCGGGATCGAGCCACAGGTACGCGGACGTCAAGTCTTCGCGGAGCGTGCGGGCGACGATCTCGCCGGTCCTTTCCCAGAAGAACCATTGCAGCAGGCCGAAGAGCGCCGAAAAGAACGCAAAGGATATGAGCACGAACGGCAGCTGTTCCAGCAGCTGGCCGGTGGTGAGTCCGGGAGAACCGACCACCGACGCCGTGAAGCCGCCGAGCTGGGGACCGAAGAGCCGGACGAATTCCTGCACTTGGTCGCGGGGCGCGCTGAGAATCGTGACCGACGCGCTGATGAGCGGGCCGATGCAGGCCGAGACGGCTCCGAGCAGGATCGCCATCATGGTCGAGGCCACGATGACGGGAAGCTCGGGCTTCAGGTACTGCCAAACGAGGCGTCCGTTTCGGGTCATTTCTTCAACGTAGCGAAAGAATTCCGTTATTACAACTGGTATGGTCGGTGGAACTGGAACGCGTACTTTGAACAGGGAGTGGCCATGAAACGTTTCGTTCTCGCATGCCTGATGACCGCGGCGACCTCGTCCTATGCCGCGCCGAAGAAGCCGAAGCCACTCGAACAGAACAAAGTTCTCGTCGCGACGTTCTACGAGATGGCATTCGTGGCCCATAAGCCGAAAGAGGCCGCGGACAAGTACCTGAATCCGTCCTACCGCCAGCACAACCCGAACGTCGGCGACGGCCGCCAGCCGTTCGTCGACTTCTTCGTGCCGTTCTTCGAGAAGAACCCCGAAGCCCAGACCGAAATCAAACGCGTCATCGCGGAAGGCGACCTCGTGGTGCTGCACGTGCACTCGAAAGTCAGCAAAGCGGATCCCGGTCGCGCGGTCGTCGATATTTTCCGCGTCAAAGACGGAAAGATCGTCGAACATTGGGACGTGATGCAGCCGGTTCCGGAGAAGTCCGTGAACTCGAACTCGATGTTCTAGATGCTCTTGCCGGTGGACATCTTCCGGCTGTCGCGGATTCCCATCGTGAACGTCAAAGGCGCGCGAACGACGCTCCGGTCCTCGAGAACGTAGAGGACCTCGGCGTTGCCCTTGATCATCTTCGTGTCGGGCAGGACCGACTCGATGTAATAGTTCACCGTCTCGACGTCCGACTCGTTCCGGATCCAGAGGACGAGCTTGTCGAGCGCCGGCGCTTCCACTTGATCGGCCGCGTCGAGCACCCAGCTCTCGGCCTGGCGCCAGTTCACGAACATCCGGTCTTTGCTGTAACTGTCGAAGACGTCACCGGGCTCGTCCATGACCGCTTCGTCGTAGAAATCCAGCGAGGCCTGGACCAACAATCCGAAGGCCTTTCGGTAGACGAGCTTGGCGCCGTGGAATTCCTTCGTGGCGTGCTCTTTCAGGAAGGCCTCGAGGAGCGCGACGTCGGCTTCCGAGCGCGGCTCGAAGGCGTACGTGAAGAAGAAGTCGCGGGCAGGCCCATGCTCTTTCTTCGCCGAGCAATCGACGAGGCCGATCGTGTCGATCCGCCGCGGCTCGCCGTCGCCGACGGCGATCTCGTGAAACTCCTCGAACAGCTGATCGCAGGTACGCTTGCCGGGCTTCTCGACCTTACCCGTGAGAACGTAAGCACGGAGCTTGTCCGACGCCTTGCCGACGTGCTCGGCGCTCGACTCCTCGCGGTAGGTCGTCTGGGCGCCGTCGCGCTCGACTTTGACTGCCGCCAGCGAGGGGGTGGCCCCGAGAATCATTCCTAAAAGCATGCGTCGCAAGGGAATCTCCTGCTTGCCTAGTCGAAGGTAATAGTGGCAATATCCCCCTGCTCGACCCTAAGGATCCAGGGCGATTTTGATAATCGCCCTTATTTATTAGGATAATCGACCATCTGCGAAGGTGGTGAAATTGGTAGACACGCTGGTCTCAGAAGCCAGTGCCCACAAGCACGGGGTCGGACTTCACCTCCTCCCGC
>JAYVBB010000683.1:0-5581 GCA_043750715.1 Pseudomonadota bacterium
CGCCCGAGCGGGCGGCGCATTCCTTGAACTTGGACTTCGCGGCGAGGCAGCTGATGTCGTCGATGGCCGACGCGGGAGAGGCCGCGCACATCAAGAGCAATGTAAAAATGAGTCTCATGCTCAGTTCGTGATCTTGGCGATCGTCAGACGGATCGACTGGTTGATGTCCCGCAGTTCGGCTTCCTTGAGTTCGACGGCCTTGTTGATCATGGCGACGACTTTCATGATCAGCTGGTGGGCCGGGCTGAACGAGCGAAACGACAGGTCGTTGTCGCGGGCGAACGCATACAGAAGGCCGAGATTCCCGCCCTCAAAGTCCGGCACCGGGTCGCCATAGTTCGAAAGGAACTGGGCGCCCGGGATCTCCGGCACCGGCACGTCGAACATGACGGCCGTGACGATGTCGGCGTCGCCGCATTTCATGATGAGATGCTCCAACCCTACCCAGGTTTTCCAGCTGGCCCGGCCCAGCATCAGCGGACGCACCAGATTGGCGCTCCGCTCGATCTCGGCCGTCTCCACCCGCAGCTGGTAGTCCGCGGCCGCGATGCGTTGAAATTCGTACTCGGCAATGCGCATGCGTTGCTGAAGGGCGGCAATCTCCTGGTAGATCTGCTGCGTGCGCGCCTCGTTGAGATGTGCCTCGGAGAGCAACTTGTACGCCTCGGCGATCAATTTGGCCGTTTCGGCCTCGAGCTTCTCCTTTTCGGCCGGTGTCAGGATGCGCGTGCGAGCGGCGTCCGCATCGGCCTTGCCGGCTTCGGCAATCGCTTTAGCCCGCGCGGCACTGTCGTCGGCGCCTTGCGCCAAGGGGGCGCTCAGCAGGGAAATGGCGAGCAGGTATTTGCAGACGTTTTTCATTGTGGGATGCTCCAGCTGGGGATGACGCGCAGGCAACGGGCCGACTCGGTGCGGGCAACGCAGGCCCCTTCCGAAATCGAAAACGGTGCCTCCTGGGTGCGGCGGATGATGTTGCGCATGACGTCGCCCTCGCCGCCGCCGTAGTCGGCGAGGAGATAGCGCCAGGAGTATTCCTGGGCGGTGCCCCGGTCGTAGGTGCACTTCAATTCCATGCTACAGCGCTGCCAGAAGGCGGGAATCGCCATGCAGATGGCCGAGGCTTGAAATTCGTCCTCGTTGCGCCATTCGAAGGCGGACGAGGTCATGTTGCGCTTCTTTTGGATCATCAGGGTTCGCGCAGCCAGATCGCTGCCGCCGGAGATGATCATTTCCTCGGCGGTCTGCCAAAGCGTCGCGACTTTCATCTCCTGGGTCGTTCCGGGGAAATGGGTGACCCACGAGAGGTCCGTCATCAGTTCCGACGAGAGCAAAGCCTTAGCTTCCGCGTCGCTGACGTTCCTCGAATCGTAGAGCGCGAAGCCACGCTCGACGCAGGAAGCGTAAGCGTCCCGCCAAGTCATCGGCTGGTCGAGGAGCACGTACTCCCGACCGGACTCCGCGTCGGACCAGGAGTGTTCCGCAAGACTGGCAGTCGATGTCGCCATCGCAAACAATGCAAATGCCGGACGTATGACAGCACTGATTTTCATCGTACACCTCGCTAAAGTTATTGCGGGCGTAAGATGCATGAAATCGCGATCCGCTAAAATCGCGAATCGCGTTCCTTTTTGAAAATTAATAGAGTGCCCAGGAAGTGCACCATTTTTCGCGGAACGGTCAGTGATGCGGAGGAAGACAACGCTTAAGTCGTCTCACAGGCGGTTGCTGGAAACGTGGGCGCTTGGTTCGCTATGACGTTCGATGGCCTCGTAGCTGCCGTTTTTCAGCTGCTCATCGCGAGCCGAAGGCGAAAGCCTGAGTTCGGCGTCAGGCGTCGCCTGAGAGACCTCGCAACGATCTAGCGGTGGCCGTAGAGCACGCGCAGCGGCCGGTTCAACCATTTGGTCAGGCGAAGTGACTGTCTGGTGACCCGCCGGAAATACCGCATCGAATCGAAGACGGTCTCGATGCGAAGGTCCGACCCGAACGTCTCGTAGATGTAAGCCAAGATCTCACGGTTCCGTTCAACAAAGTTCGGATCGGCGCGAACCGTCTCTGCCTCCCGACGCTTGGGATGGAACATCTGGACGTCGTGCACGAGCGCCCCCGATTGGCGGGTGCGCAAGAGGAGCAACGTCAGGCCGAAGTCCATGCCGTAACCCGAATAGCCGTGGCGAAACAGGTCCATTGCGTCCTTCAGCATCTGACTCGAGATTGCGAAGAACATGATCTCGACGAACAGGGTCGGCTCGATCCCTCCCGCAGGTCTGTGAAGCACGCTGCGATGCGACCAAGCCGAATCCCGAGTCAGCGCTGGTTGCGCCTGCCAACCACCTGGCGCGGCGCATGACTCTGGCACCCTCCTGGACTTCGACAGCGATAAATGGCCATTTTAGGCATGTCCGGAGACCAAGTCAAAGGGGTGTCAATACTGAGAATAGTCTTCGCTTTCGCTCGTTTGGTTCTTGTGGAGAGCGGCAGACGCGTCTACTGTTGAATCAATCAACATCTCAATGGTTTCGGAGACCCATCATGCGCGCCTCGCACCCGGTTCGAACCGCACTCGTCTGCGTTCTTTCGCTTCTCTCGCTGGCGGGCGCCGGCTGCAAAGCCCGAACGCCGGCCGTGAGCGCCGTCAAAGCCGACGATGAAGCCAATGCGGACGTCTCCGCCAAGGGCGAGATCGCCACGGTCGCCAAAGCCTGCGAGGGGGTGAAAAATTCCGCCTTCCGTGGCATCGGTGACGGCACGGTCATCGAATTCAGCAACGACGCCGCGGCGGCAACAGCCGGCGAAACGGGGCAGAAACCCTGGTACGAGCAGGCGACGTTCGACGGCAAGGTTTGGGCGCTTTCCGCGACGGTGCACGGCCGCGACGGCGCTCCCGAATGCCTCAGGGCCAGCAAACTCCTGACGACCCGCCTGCTGATCGCGGCCTTGGGCTGCTCCTCCGACTTCACCTGCGAAGCGCCGGAAGCCCTCTGCTCCGGAACGGACTGTCCGGCACTCGACAAAGTGGCCTTCAACAATGAAAAACCGGCGCCGACGAGTGGCCCGGGCGGCGGACCCGACACAGCGATGGCGCTCACGGGCGAAGGTTCGGTTCGCTGCGACGGCTCGACTCTCAAAACGGCATCCGGCGCTCCCATCGGCGAGCCGCTGGACGACGCCACCCAGTGCGAAACGCTACGCGCTACGGAAGGCCACGACCTCGTATGCGCGTGGTCCGGCAAGGCGTTCCTGCCGGCGCGAGCCAACGACGGCGTACTGATCGGAGACAAGAACGGCGGGCTCGACACTCCCACAGACTGCCGGATGCTGCTCGTGCTCGGCTCGCATGGAGCCGTCTGCTCCTGGTCGGGTAAAGGCCTCGCGCCTTTCGCCGTGACGAATCCGGCGGAGCCCATCGGCGCGCCCGACCAGTACGGCGACGTCCTCCACTGCATGGCCAAGACGGCCGCGGCCGCCGGCGGGCGCCTTTGCGCCTGGGACGGCAAGAGCATCACCATCTTTACGATGGCGTCGAGGCAACCAGTGCGCGAGCTCGGCACGTTTTTTGACTACGAATCGTGCCATTCGCAGCTCGCCCAAGTCGCCGTTCAGGGTGGCCTCGAGCGGAGCAAAGCGCTGGAGGAAAATGCCAGCGCGCCTTCCGCCCAACCCAAAGGCGGCCAGGAAGGGTCAGGGGCGGAGGGCTTGAACCTCGCCGGTGGCGGCTGGACGTGGGGCGAATGCAATGATTCGGCGCGCGGCTTTCACCTCGTGGAACGTTCCGGCGGCCGCCTGGTCTGCGAGGGCAAGGTCGACACGCTCTACTCCTGGGGACCGAAAGCCAAGATCAGCTGGCTCGTTGACCAGCCGTGGTCGGGCCGCGTCCAGCGGGGCGGTGACGAAAAAGAGATTTTCGCGTCGCAGTCGGCCTTCGCGACGTTCGGCTACGGACCTTACGCCATCCGCTTCAAACTGAAGGCGAACACGAAGTTCCGCTTTTTCGACAACGTCGCAGCTTACTCCATCTGTCCGGCGATGAGCGCGAGCGAAGTCGACAACACCGTCGCCGTTCGCTACTGGAAAATTGGCATTTATACAGGTCTCGACTTCATTCTGTGCGGCCTGGGCCCGGTCCACTCGTATAGCTACGGCACCCAGGCCCACTACGACGAAATGAATCGCGAAGTGACGTGGATGAACGCCAACAACATCCGCAACTACGAGCTCTACGTGAAAACGCTCGACGCGTCCGACGTCACGTATCCGCAGGGCCTCGACGGCCACGCCTTCTCCGGGCAGATCTGGACCAACCAGCTCTCCTGGCACCAGAGCTGGATTCCCGGCCACGTCATTTTCAATCCCTCGGTCTCGGACAACACCGCGGCGGCGCACTTCGCGACCGCTTGGCCGAGCTACATCAACCCTGGAAACGGCGGCGGGGGAAACAACCAGCCGACGCTCAACAAGGGTGGTGGCGGAGGCGGAGGCGGGACCGGCAAGAAATGGTTCCTGTTGAACTTCGCGACCGCCAGCCAGGCGGACCGCAATCAGCACAGCCTGGAGATGGGCGTCGTGCTCGAAGCCGCCCGCCAGAAGGGCGTGACGATCACTTGCAACTCCGCCAACAACGGCGGCTGGGCGCTGCAGCAGCAGTGCCTCGTCGACGCGAACGGCGAGACCATTCTCACGGCGATCTTTCCGGTGCTGACGTACCACCAAACGATCTCGTTTTGGAAAAACGGCTGAAAATCGCTCTGCTCAGCGCTCTCCTGCTCGCCGGCTGCGCCTCGACGAAAGATCTGGGCCGCCTGGACTGGGGGCCGCGCGACGCCGAGCAGCTGGAAGCGTCGCTGGCCGCGCCGGGGCAGGCCCAGCCGGGCAAGGCGCTGCGTCGCTTAATCGCGCGCGCAGCCGAAACGCAACCGGAGTTTAAAGTCGTGCCGACGCTGCAGGTCGAAGGGACGCTCGAGAAAGACCCGCGCTACGTCGAGTCGCAAACAGCCATCAAGCCTCTCCGAGACCTGGCGGGGACGAGCCTCTGCGCCCGGCTGGCAGCTTCCCCTGGCCGGGAAGACTGCGCCCGCCGGAGCGACGTCGGAATCAAAGCCTGGACGACGATCAATCATCCCACCGGCAACCCGATCAACGACACTTCGCTGATGACCGTGCTGCTCGCGCTCGACCTGACCCTGCCCCGGCTCGCGGCAGCAGACCGCGAGAAAGCGGAGGCCTGGGCACGCGCCGTGATCGAGCGCGGCGACGCGTTCTACACGGAGTTGAACGGCCGCGACGACCGGGCGATCAACAACTGGCAGAGCTGGCGCCTCGGGCTGCGGGCCGTAGCCGCGAAGGTTCTGGGCGACGCCGGCGAATTGAAAAAGACCCGCGAGCTGATCGACCGCCACGTCGAGGTCAATATCCATCCAGACGGCTCGACCTACGACTTTGAGCATCGGGACGCCCTGCACTATCACATCTACGACCTTCGCCCTCTCGTCGACGTCGCGCTGTTCGCGCCGGAAGCATTGAGCGCCGATGCGCGTGCGGCGACGCTCCGCGGCCTCCGCTTTCTCGAGCCCTACGTCTCAGG